>JAISHN010000064.1 GCA_031262635.1 Holosporaceae bacterium | reverse complement strand
GGCCTGCGGCCAAGGATGACGGGAAGCGAGAGCTGCGGACGATGAGAGACATAACGCTCTCCCTCTCGTCATCCTTGCGAGCGAAGCGAGGATCCAGGAAAATAGATAAGTTCCACTGGATCCTTAGGCTTACACCCCAACGATAATAAGAGATGAGGACTTAGGTATGACAAGAAGGCCAATATTGAAGGAATCAAAATGAAAGGATACTGCTACATTCTATTTAGCAAAAGAAATGGAACATTGTACGTCGGCGTCACGAACGATTTAATTCGTCGAGTCCATGAACATAAAGACAAATTAATCGAAGGCTTCACCAAAAAGTATGGTGTAGATAAACTAGGGTATTTTGAGATATTCGACAGCATATCAGATGCGATAACGAGAGAGAAACGGTTAAAGCATTTACTTAGAAAAGAGAAACTGCGACTGATTGAATCAGTCAATCCAAATTGGGACGATTTGTATGATTCGCTCGCGCCATAATTTTATGCGATTTTTTTGCTATTTTTAAACTTTTTCTTTTTGTCATCCTTAGCCGCAGGCTGAGGATCCAGTGAAATTTTAGCATTTTTCTGGATCCTCGCTTCGCTTCGCTCGCAAGGATGACGAGAGGGGGGGAGTGTTATGCTTCTTATCGTCCGCAGCTCTCACTTCCCGTCATTCTTAGCCGCAGGCTGAGGATCCAGTAATGTCGAGGCTATTGCCTTATTTATCTTTCGCTACGGTAAAAATCTGGAACCCTTTCATCATCGCGAAGAAATTCAAAAAATCTATCAAACAGAGATAAACTACTTTCGATTTGATCCTCAGATAGCGTAGTTACTCCTCTTATATGTTCTATAAGTTCGGCTTTGTCGAATTCTGGATTTGTTCTATATCTTCTATCTATCGTTCTCATATCATATATCAGTCCCAAAATTAAGGCGGAGATAGCGCTGCAATCTTTATATTCAACGTTTAAAACGCTTGACCTGCAACCTACGTTATCTTCGCTTAATGGCTTCATTTCTACCGCCATTATCGCTAATGAAGAAAGACCTGCAACGCATAGTAAAAGTTTACGCATACAACCTCCTAACAACAAAAACATAAATAGTATAAAGTATATTAAAAAAACAAAAATATAAAAATTTATAAAATATTAAATATCTTATGAGACTATGTATATCATATTAGATTTGAGAGAGAAGGAGAGTAAAAAATGAAAAGCTTGTTATATATAACCGCGGCTTGCTGTATATACGCGGAAAGTATAAGCGCGGCGGCGCCGGTTGCGGTAGCGGAACATCCAGTGGCAACAGTCGCTGCCGTAGAAACAGAATTAGGGACAAGAGGCATACTGGACAGAGCGGCTGGGATATATCAAGCAATGCTGGCTAATGGGATAAATCCCGCAGATTATTTAGAACAAGGAAGAGAACTTAATATTTCAATAAAAACTGTTGCAGATTTAATAGAAATAGCAACCGATCCGACACATCCAAATGGTCCAAGAAACACGCTCACAAGAGACTTGCTTGTCGGAACGCCGCCGACTAGTCAAAAACATAATAGAATATATATGGCTCTAACAGCTGCAGCGGATAAGTTATCGGAGAGAAAAAGAGGAGAAAAAGATGCGAAATTAGAAGAAGTTAAAGAAATTTATGACGGTTCTCATGCCGTCCTACAGGCGTTTGATGCTGCAGTGAGGTTATTTACGGCAAGAACTTTAGATCAAGTTGCGCAGGCTGGCGCGGAGCTGGGGGCGACGCTGACCGATGTGCAAAATGATTTACAGACAATGCAAGATCATATAGACGGCGCCCATGGCGTCAGAGGTTTGCTTAATATAGGTAGAGCAAATGCTGTAGATGAAGGTGCCGTTGGGAAAAAAGCTCAGCGGTTACACACTGATCTGCTGCACTTAAAGATTATCATAAAGCAGGCCTTCGATAACCTTATAGGGCGCGCCGCGCGGAATAATGAATTAACCGATCATGAAACGTTAGCTATTTTGGCATTAATATATGACACCAGAAATACTGACAGGAGATATCGAGAACACCCAACCTTCACTAAGACTGATCTCGCAAGACATATTGCTGAAATAACTGAGATAACCCCCGAACAGATCGATGCTGCTAAGGAGAATCTTAATACGTCTATAAGGCGTTTATATGCTAAGAGCGTAGACCACCGTGACATTCCAGTTTTCTTCGTTGCTGAAGGGGGGACAAATAGAGTGGACGATTATTTAATACCATAACTAACCTAAAATTCTGAGAGCGGCTTCTAAAAGGAAATCGCCTCAGATTATTACTAATTTATCTTTGGAGTCAATAATGTTTAGCATATTTAAAAAAACTCGTTTTAGTTTGTGTTCTAGTATTCTAGCTTTCGCTTTGTCTTGTTCAACGATTTTAGCTGCAGACGGCGACATTCGATCGTTAAAAGCTGAAATAGAACGCTTATGTCCTGACCTAAATTGGCGAATTTATATGCCTAAAGGGTTGGAAGCGGACGATACAAATATAACTTTTCTCTTAAAAACCGCTCATGACGAATTAAGGGAAAAAATGTCAATCGACGGAACTGCGCCGCAAAAACGAAATAGAATCCATCAAGTATTGGATAAAGCGGCCGATTCATTTGCCGTAGACCTAAGCGGCCAGTTAAGAAAGGAGCGTGGCGTATTAGCAGACTATGCTGCGAAAATAAAACGCAATAAACTATTTAAAGTTAGATTACTTAACTTGCTAATGAGAGCTTACTTTGGATATGATTATAGACGTCCCGAAAATCGCGCTAGAGAAGTATTTAGCAATACTATTTCAAGGACGGCTATGGGCATGGGTGTTAATACTCATGGCGTAACCGGCGCTACTGTAGAGTTAACCGACGGCGCTACTATAAAGGGAAGATTGAAAAAATGGGAAAAAGCAAACGATATCGCGACCGAGTGTTTTATATTATTAACACTAGAAGGTTTTGGTCGTCACATCGCTGAAGAATTAAAAACACAGATCAACGACATGCGCCGCCTTCTTCCAACAGGTGATCTTGACGCGGATACTAAGAATAAAGTCGGGAGAACCTTAGATAAAATGTTAGAAACCGTAGACGCTTATATTGCTGAACCAGCGGCTCTTCCTGCTGACGATGTTGGGATTGCTGGAGCGCCGGAACCTCCTGCTGCTGATGCTCCTGGAGGCGCGTAATAGTCGCAGATATGCCGGGTATTTTCATTGTTCTAACGAGCATAATTAAATGAGGATCCAGAAGATGCTCAAATTTCACCGAATACAAAATTTATCTTCTAAGTTTTATCCACTTTTTATACATCCTTTTCAAGCTGCGATTGTCCGACGAAAGAGTTTCAAACCATCGCAAGTCGTCGGACTCGTCTGAAATTTGCAATTTTTCGTTCTCGTTCGTCGCTCTGAGTAGAAATCTAACGTCAAAATGATAATGGGCGGGGATTCCTTTATATTCCGGCGTTAAATGAACGCCGATATCGAATATTTCGCCGGATAACGGGACGATGTCCTTTAATCCCGATTCTTCATGCGCCTCTTTGAGAGCGACGCGGACGAGATCGCCGTCGCCGTCGGCATGCCCGCCGAGCTGCGCCCAAAATTTCATTTTTTTATGCTCGCCCAACAGAAATTTCGCGCCGTCGTAACTCTCGAGCCAGCAAGATCCCGTAAAATGTCCAACCGGCAGCGAACGCTCGAAACAATTTTCGCATACGCTTAAAAATTCGAGCATTTTTTCTTTATCTACTTTCTCGATTTCATCTTCGGGATAATATCGCTCTAGTTTTTCTATTAGATTTTTCCTAAGCATAAAACGTCTCTTTATTTTAACTGAAAGGCAATTCAATTAGGCCGTTATAATAAGGCTTTTTAAAGTTTTTTTCCATACCGAATTTGGAAGGGGATCATCTAACTAGCTCGTCGTCTCTAGCTTCGCCAGCGTTCGCAAGAAGGACGTCCTCGAGCGCGGCGTTTCATTGACTTTCTTCAGTCGGTCTTTTACCTTTAGCGAAAGCTTTATTTGGCGGCGTTTTCATGAATTTTAAAGACACGATATTTCTTCCTGAAACTAGTTTTCAAATGCGAGGCGCGCTTTCGCAAAAAGAGCCGGAAATTTTAGAATATTGGAATAAATCCGATATTTATAATAAATCGAGAGCCGCGCGAAAGGGCTGCGAGAAATTTATTCTCCACGACGGGCCTCCTTTTGCAAACGGAAATCCGCACGCCGGAACCGCGATGAATAAGGTCATCAAAGACATAATAATCCGCATGAAGCGCATGCAAGGGTTCGACGCGCCGTTCATTCCTGGTTGGGATTGCCACGGTTTGCCGATCGAATGGAAAATTGAAGAACAACTGCGGGAAAAAGGCCAAAGAAAAGAAGACGTTCCCATCGCCGAATTTAGAAACATGTGCAAAGAATTCGCCGAGCGCTGGATAAACGTTCAACGCGAGGGCTTTAAGCGTTTAGGCGTAAGCGGCGATTGGGAAAATCCGTATCTCACTATGAATAAGGAATCGGAAGCGACCGTAATCCGGCAGATCGGGAAATTTATCGTCGACGGAAGCTTATATAGAGGAGAAAAACCGGTTTTCTGGTCGGTCGTCGAACAAACGGCTCTTGCGGACGCGGAAATCGAGTATATGGATAAAAAATCCTCGAGCATTTACGTCGCGTTCGCGGTTAAATCTTCTCCAGTCGACTTTTTGCAAGATGCGTATTGCGTAATTTGGACGACGACTCCTTGGACTATTCCAGGAAACAGAGCGATATGTTATTCGAAAGACATAACGTATTGTCTGCTGAAAATGGACGGCAAAAGAATTGTCGTCGCAAAAGACCTCGTCGAAAATTTTTCGCAAACGACTGGAATTGAATGCGAAGTTTTACGAGAATTTTCAGGAGAGCTTTTAGAGGATACGATCTGTCGTCATCCGTTTTTTAAAACGGGATATGATTTTGACGTTCCGCTGATTCACGGAGATCACGTCGAGACCGACGCGGGAACGGGCTTAGTTCATACGGCTCCCGGGCACGGCGTAGACGACTTCAACGTTTGCAAAAAATTTGGCGTAAAAGTTCCGCGAACAGTAAACGAAGCCGGACTTTACTACGATGAAGTTCCGATGTTCGCAGGAAAGCATATTTTCAAAATCGACGAAGAAATGCAGCAAGCTCTAAACGACGTTGGAGCGTTGCTTTTTAGAACGACTATCAAGCATAGCTATCCTCATTCGTGGCGTTCGAAAGCTCCGCTGATTTTTAGAACGACCGCTCAGTGGTTTATCAGCATGGACAATACAGGCCTGCGTCAAAAGGCTCTCGCGGAAATCGAAAAAACAAAATGGATTCCAAAGCAGGGCTACAATCGCATAAAATCATTCGTCGAAAATCGCGGCGATTGGTGCGTCTCGCGGCAGCGCGTTTGGGGAGTTCCTCTTCCGTTGTTCGTCGAGAAGAAGACCGGCGAGCCGCTGCGAGATATCGAAGTGATAAGCCGAATCGCCGACGTTTTCGCGCGAGAAGGATCAAACGCGTGGTTTTCAAAAGACCCGCAGATTTTTCTCGGCGATAAATACAAGGCGGCGGATTACGAACAGATTTTTGATACGCTGGACGTATGGTTTGAAAGCGCGTCGACCTACGCCTACGTCGTGAAAAAAGACGATCCGAGTCTGAAAGCGGACATGTACGTCGAAGGGTCGGATCAACACCGCGGATGGTTTCAGCATTCGCTGCTCAATTGCTGCGGGACTTTCGGCGGCGCTCCGTTTAAGGCGGTGATGACCCACGGTTTCATCGTCGACGAAAAAGGGCGGAAGATGTCTAAGTCGTTGGGAAACGTCGTCACGCTGGACGAGATAGTAAAAAATCTCGGCGCGGATATCTTTAGAATGTGGGTTTCCTGCAGCGATTTTACGCAGGATCTCAAACTCGGGAAGAATATTTTAAAACAGCTGGAAGACGTTTACCGCAAGCTTCGCAATACGTTGAAATACGCTCTGGGCGCGTTGTCGGGATACGATCCTTCCGTCGAGGCCGTTTCCTACGACGATCTGCCCGATCTCGAAAAATGGGCGTTGCATAGACTGACGGAGATTCGCGAAGAATTAACTGCATGCGTCGATTCATACGATATCAACAGATATTTTTCAACGCTCTATAATTTCTGCGCTATCGATTTGTCGTCGTTCTTTTTCGACATACGAAAAGACTGCCTTTACTGCGATCATAAAAACGATACAAAACGCAAAGCGTATAGATATGCGTTGAACGAGTTGTTTCAGCATATAGTTCGTTGGCTCGCTCCAATAATCGTTTTTACAGCGGAGGAAGCGCGGCTTAGCGTTTGCGATTCTTCCAGCGTTCATTTGGAGAGCTTCTCGATTCCAAACGAAAAATGGCGCGATCAAAAACTATGCGACAAAATCAACAAAATAAAAGAGATTAGAAAAACCGCGACGGCGGCGTTGGAAATCGCTCGAAAAGATAAAGTCATCGGATCAAGCCTACAAGCTAGCGTCGAAATTTTCGATCCCGACGGAATCGTCCCAATTAAAGACGAATCATTTTGGGAAGAAATCGCGATAACTTCCGGCGCGAAAATCAGAAACGAAGCGATTCCAGACGGCGCGTTCACTGGCGAAAATAATATCGGCGTAGTCGTCTCGCCTGCCGAAGGAGAAAAATGCGAAAGATGTTGGAAAGTTTGCAAGACTCTAACCGCGGATAAAATATGCGAAAGATGTCGAAAGGTTTTAGAACGGATGAATTTTTAGGGGGCAGGCGCCTGACGCGAGGAGTGTTAAGGTGTTGGGATGTGGATAAGGAATTGTAAATTAAGCGAAAAGATTCAAGGGAAACTGTTAGAATTTTTTGTAGCTGGAACTACGGCGGGAAAGGAGCGAAAGATTTTTTGGGAGGATAGAGATAGAAGAAACGATTGAACTTGCGCCTATTGTTATTTTTTCAAACTTTGGGTAACATGCGTCGCTGTACTAAAAAGGTCATCTTCATGAAAAAAGACATTCATCCAAATTATCACGAAATAAACGTAGTCATGACGGACGGTTTTACTTTTAAAACCAGATCCACATGGGGAAAAGAAGGAGATACGTTAAAGTTGGATATTGATTCAAAATCCCATCCCGCTTGGACTGGCGTGCGTCAATTGGTAGATACCGGCGGACAGTTGGCGAAATTTAAGAATCGTTATCAGGCTTTCGGCATTAAAACTTCTTAATCGCGAGCGGTTAAAATATGAACGCCGCGGATTCATCTAAAGAGCAAATCGACGCTCTGAAAAACGAGTTTCGTTCGGAAACGGTTAGAATAACTTCCCCTGGACTGGAGGAAATATTGTATAAACCGATTCCGGTATTGGATCATGGTTTTATCCGCGTCGTGGATTATATGGGAACCGACGCGTCGATAGTTCAGGCGGCTCGCGTTTCATACGGAGCCGGCACAAAGAAAGTTCAAGAAGATCGCGGATTGATAAATTATCTCATGCGACATAGTCATACGACTCCGTTTGAGATGTGCGAGATTAAACTGCATCTAAAAATGCCTATGTTCGTCGCTCGTCAGTGGGTTCGCCATCGGACGGCCAGCATGAACGAATATTCGGCGAGATATTCCGTTCTCAGCGCGGATTTTTATATCCCCAAGAATTCTCAACTTTCCAAACAATCGAAAAATAATAAGCAAGGAAAATCCGACGACAAATTGGACGAAGCTAGCTCTAAAGAGATTTTAGAGATTTTAAAGAATTCTAGTCGCGACGCTTACGAAAAATATTTGCATATGATCGACGATCTGTCGCTCGCTAGAGAATTGGCGCGGACGGTTCTGCCGGTAAGCGTATATACGGAGATGTACTGGAAAATGGATCTTCACAACTTACTGCATTTCTTAAAGCTAAGAGAGGATTCTCACGCTCAGTATGAAATCAGAGAGTACGCGAAGGTTATTTTAGATATCGTGAAAAGATGGACGCCGATTGTTTACGACGCTTTCGTCAATTACAGAAAAGACGCGGTCGTTCTATCAAAAACGCGCGCGGGATTATTAAAACGCATGTTAAAAGGCGAGAAAATTACCCAGGAAAACAGCGGGTTGAGCAAAGGCGAGTGGTTTGAGTTCGCGACTGCTTTCGATATTAAGGATTAGAAAATGTTTATTTATCCCTCGATGTTGTCCGCCGATCCCACAAGATTGAAAGAAGAGCTGATCGCTATAGAAAAAGCCGGCGCGGACGCGATTCATTGGGACGTTATGGACGGGGCTTTCGTCGACTCAATCACGTTTGGTCATCATGTTGTCGCCGCTCATAGAAAATTGACGAACCTACGATTCGACGTTCACTTAATGGTGGAGAATCCCTACAGACACGTTGAAAATTTCTCTAAAGCGGGAGCGGACACGATCATCGTCCACGCGGAGGCAAGCAGGCATCTGCACCGCAATCTTAATTACATAAAATCTTTTGGGAAAAAAGCCGGCGCGGCGTTGAATCCCTCGACCCCGATCGACGTTCTAGAGTATTGTTACGACATTCTGGACATGGTGATCGTAATGAGCGTAAACCCTGGAAGCTCGGGACAGAGTTTCATAAAATCGCAATTGAAGAAGATCGCAAAATTAAAAGAAAGACTGCCGCCGTCCATAGAAATTTGCGTCGACGGCGGAATAACGGACGAAACGATCGGCGAATGCGTGAAATGCGGAGCCGACGCTTTCGTATCCGGCTCATACGCGTTTAAAAATCCAGACTACGCCGAAGCGATAAGGAAATTAAAGTCTTACGGATAAGCGTTTTGCTTATTTTGGGCATTGGTAATCAAAGCCTTTTAAATCCGTCATATTTCCGAATTTAGCGCTTCTCTATATTGAATCCCGAGCTTTTTTGATCTTGAAAAAATTTTGGGCCTGGCGCCTGACGCGAGGAGTGTTAGGATGTTGGTATGTGGATAAGGAATTGTAAATTAGGAGAAAAAGTTCAAGGGAAGCTGTTAGAATTTTTTGTAGCTGGAACTACGGCGAG
>JAISHN010000050.1 GCA_031262635.1 Holosporaceae bacterium | reverse complement strand
GCTTCGACGGAATTCTGTCGCCGGAAGACGCTTATTCCATCGATAAAAATAACGACAACGGGAATCCGACGACCGGAGAAATTCGCGCGTTAAAAGCCGCGAACGCGTCGGGGGAGTGTTTTATTGGCTCGCGATATAATCTCAAAAATAAAAACAAAGATTGCGTTTTGCTGTTCAGAATTTGGTAAACGCGGATCAATTCTGCTAGAAGTCGCGATCGCGACGGCGATTATCGGCGTGATTTCCAGTTTTCTTATTGCAAAAACGATTGTCGCCAACAAAATCGCGCGAACGCAATTAACGAAAAACAATATTGAAACGACAGCCGTCGCTTTGGCTTCCTTCGTCGCGAATTACAACAGGTTGCCGCGACCGTCGTTTGACGCCGAAGGACGAGAAAGCGCGGACTTGGGAATGGATTCGTCAAATTTTGTCGGAAGAGTCCCGTTTTACGCGCTCGGAATTCCTGCGAAAACCGCTTTAGACGGAGACGGCAAACCGCTGGTTTATATCGTCGAGCCGATTCTTACCTCAGATTTTCCAAGAATATATGAAAAAGGCCTCGATCATTTCTTCTGCGAAGATTTCAGCCCGAAAATTTTTGTCGACAGAATCGCCGTTTCAAGCTGCAACCCAGTCGCGTTTGTCCTCGATACCCGCGACAACCCGCCGAGCGTATCTGAAGACATTCGAATAACCGTCTCGAAAAACACGTTCTGGATTCTTCGAGACGAACTCCTGATGCGTTACCTCAAAAACGCTCCTTGTAGAAGAGAAGTCCCCGTCGAACCGCAAATTGAAAACGGCTCGTCTGCGGCTATTTAACGGAGTTTTAACGCGGTTTTTACGCTTCTTCGCCGCGCTTCGCTTTAGAATGACGAAAAGAGAAAGTCCCGCGTCGGTTAAAACAATTTCCCTCTCTAAACCAACTTCCTATACCATTTCAAGCTCTTCAATCTAAAATGCAGAACGATTTGAGCCGCGAAAGACGTCGCCGCGTATAGTATGAATATGATTTTCACATCGCGAAGCATGCCCCAGTAATAAAGCGCGGTTATTGGCGCGACTAAGATTATCCACGTACATATCTGATACGTAATCATCGCGTACTTAGCGTCTCCGCCGCCGATCAAAATTCCCCAGGTCGAGCAAACGACGGCTTCTATGGTTATACTGACGGTAATTAAGACAAATATCTTCAGAATCTCATCGTACAGAGACGTTAAATTGTCCGGCAGAAGATTCAACAATCCCAAAATCCATTCAGGAAAGCCGACCAAAAGTATTCCGGTAAAAAGTCCGAAAAATAAAGAAATTCCTATGAAAGTTTTATACGCTTTATCTACGGATTTTAAATCGTTTCGACCAATCATATTCGCGCAAATTGCGGAACTTGATTTTTCCAACGCCTGTATTATCATCATAAACAATTTAAACAACACGTTGCCGATGTTGAATATTGTAGCCTGATCGTTTGAAATATTGTTCGCGGCTCCTTGAACGACGTACCACAGGGCTAGAACTATGAAATTCCCAAACGCCAGCGGAAATCCTAACTTTATGATTTCCCAAGTCATTTTTTTATTAAACTTACAATTCCCTAGCGTGTTGTAATTTATCCTATTATGTTTATTGAAAAATACGAAAGCTAAAATAAGCGCGTCGACGGTTTCTGAAATTGCGGTCGCCGTCGCCGCTCCTTTGCATCCCATGCCATAGCCGTATATGAAAACATAGTCGAGAACGATGTTGACGACGACTCCGACCGCGACTGAAACAGTTATAATTTTCGTTTTCCCCTGACCGATAAAGAAAGTAGACAGCGACGTTTTTATAAGCGTAATAGGCAGAGAGTACATGAGAATTTTTTGATATATCACGCCTTCGTCTCGCAAATATGTCGGCAGAAGATTTATATAATCCGAAAAATAAGCTATGGGGAAAAATAGCAAGATCAACGCGAGCGACAGATAAATCATCTGCCATGTCGGCGACGCTAGTTCCTTATAATTTTTCGATCCATTGAATTGTCCGACAAAAACTTCCGCCGTGTAGATTATTCCGATGAACATCAAAAGAAACATTTCTATAAAACCGCCGGACAACACCGAAGCGTTCATCGAATTAATCGAATATCCGGCTAGCATGAGTCTATCGACGACGTAGAAAAGTCCTGTCGACGCCATGGAGACCATGAGAGGAGCCGTTACGCTCAATATGCTCTTCAGCGAGCCGTCTATTACTTTATGTTCCATTTTTCTACTCTAATTTCTTCTAAAAAAGTTTCGTCGTGAGATATGACAATCATAGCGGCCGGATAATCGCGCAGAATTTCAACTATGTGATCTCGCGTTTCAAGATCGATATTGTTCGTGATCTCGTCCAGAATTAAAAGTTTCGGCGGATTCGCGGCGATCTTCGCGAGAGACAGCCGAGCTTTCTCTCCGCCGGAAAGATTTTTTACGAGAGTTTCGACTTCTTCGTTTTTTCTGAATAAAAAGTCGTTTAAGAGTCTGCGAATTTCTTCGCGATTCCAAGACGGATTCGTTTCGGCGATAACTTCGAACGCGGATTTTTCTGGATCGAGATTTTTATAATGCTGGTCGAGATATCCTACGTCTTTTTGATCCGGCGCGTTCCATTCGCCGGATTTTACGACGCTCGGATCGTTCATAATAGCCTTGACGAGAGTCGTTTTTCCGCTTCCGTTGTTTCCGACTATCGCAATTCGTCCGCACGTCGAAAGGGAAAAGTGTATGTCGGAAAGGAGAGGGGCGTAATTATGGCGATCCGGCGACGGAACGTTGTTTTTTCCCCGGATTGTTTCGCTACGTTCGCGATAACGATAATAAAAGGAGCCGTCGACTATCGAAACGATGGTTCTCTCTCCGATATCCCGATGCGACAGATAAAACTTCGGGATTATCGTTTCCGGCAAACGCGTTTCCGTTAATTCTTCCGACAGCCTTTGCTTTTTCTCGTCGATGGCTTTTAGCTTATTTCCCTGCGATTTTTCCGCCTTCATCGTCTTTATATCCCCGACGCATGGCATCCATCTTCCAATCGCAATCTTTCTTTTGCCGCTCGCTCTGCTTTTCGCCGTTCGTTCTTGCTCTTTCATCAGACTTTTATGCGTCGACTTTTTCTCTCGTTCCAAAAGTTCGATTTGACGAGAGACAGAGTGGCGTTTCAAGCGTATTTCATTCATATAGTCGTCGTATTTTCCATGGAAAATCTCGACTTTTCCATTGTCGATCCGCCATAAAACGTCAACGCAGTTTCGCAGAAGCTCTTTATCGTGCGTAACGACGATTAAAGTTCCGTAATATGATTTCAACATACGCGTTAAGCTTTTTCGATTCTGTAGATCGAGATGATTCGTCGGCTCGTCTAACAAAAGCATAGACGGAGTCTTGCTGAGAGCTTGAGACAGCGACTTATTAAACCGCTCGCCGCCGCTTAGCGAGTCGAATTCATCGATAATCTGCGGGACATAAGACGACGAAACTTCGCGATTCGCGTCGGCGATCATTCTCAATAGAGTCGATTTTCCGCATCCGTTTCCGCCGATAATAGCAATCCGATCGCCAAAAGAAATTTGCGTTGAAAAACTTTCAAAACACGTTTTGTGAGGAAATGATAAACTGAAATCTACTATGTTAATTAGGTTATACACAACGCTTCTCTTAAATCTTAAATTCGCTGAAATTGGGCTTGACGTTTTATTTTCTCGCCCTCAAGCAAGGCGATTTAATCTCTGAGAAGTATCATGTTAATAAACTCTAATTTACGAGAGATATAATATAACCTCAAAAATACCGCGTCAATCTTTTTGTTTTAGGAGCCGCGGAGGATTTTTTCGTCATCCTTAGGATGCAAGCCTTTCTTTGCTACGCTTCCTCTCTCCTTGCGAGAGAGGGGCATGTCGTTGCCTCTTCGTCATTCTGAAGGCCGCTTGAGGCCGAAGGATCCATATGGGCGAAGAAGCTTGAAAATTGCTTGGATCCTTCGTCCTTGAGGGTGACATAGAATAGGCGGCCGTAATTCTTCCTCTCCAATAAGGGGGAAAGGAAATTTATA
>JAISHN010000045.1 GCA_031262635.1 Holosporaceae bacterium | reverse complement strand
ATAGGTCTATCGGTTAAGCCTCAAAATCCCGCGGACGCTTTGCAACACAACCGCAGCGCGATGATTAACTTAATAATCTTATACAATTATAAATTGTTGAAATATATGAATGGTCTATTATAGAAGCGATCAGATTTTATCGAGAGGCAAAGAAGCAATTCGAGTTTTGTTGTAGATGTAAAAGGCAAACGACAACTTGACTGCTGGTAGAGACAACAACTCATTATACGTCGTGAATTTAAATCTTTTTTCTAAGAGCCATGTCAAAGCTTCAAATCTACACAGAATAGATCCTTTACCGGGTCTTGCATCCCTTGAAATAGAAGACCCAGCCCGTAGTATTTAGGGCGAATAATCATTCGCCCCTACAGTACGCGCGATGTTTTTAAGTCGTCGAAGAGTAATCTACGTATGGCGACGCTTTAAAAGCGATTATCGAATATTAGGAGCAACTATAGATATAAGAAAATCCGCGATCATCCTATTTCTAAATCCTGGCGTGCAGTAAGCCCCTTTAAATTTATTTACGTTGCTTACAAAAGAACGAACGGCGTCGTTTTTCGCAGCTTCGCTCGCTTTCCCATATATTAGCGTATAAATTTGTCTAAACATAGGAATTAGATGCGAATGCTGTGGGTCTTGTAAAATTCTAAAAGCCTGTTGTACATACGCTTCGCTTATATCGTGTTCGGCTAATGCTTCTCGATTGAATCCTCTTAATCTGGCAAGCATGCGAGCTTGTATATCCTGAAGAGTCATAAGCGCGGCTCCTCTAGAGAAATAATTATCTAAATACGTGTGAATATTTCCCTCATGAGTTTGTACAAAAGCGTCTAGCTGATGAACGTCAAAATCCTGTCCTTTCGCTCCTATAATAGCGCTTAAATCTGTATAAGCTGCGCGAAGTTCCGGCGTTATTGCGGGCAAACTAGCTATAGGACGTTCAGCGTTAGTCATGCGAGCTTGAAGAAATGCTTGTTCTTCTGCTTGGCGTCTAATCGCTAACTCCTCGTCGCGGCGAATTTGCGCCGCGCGGCGAACTTCCTCTTCTCGTTGTTCAGGCGACGCTCTAAGACGCAACCGCAGAACTTTCTCGTGCGGTTGATCGGCTACGACAGGTTGTTGAGAAGGATCAACGCTTAGTCTTAACGCCTCTAGTAAGTCGGGATCGTTCGCATCCTCTTCCTCCGCAAACATTTGCGGAGCCGGCGCCGCGACGTAAGCAGGCGCGAATCCTTCAGGAGGTTGAGGAGAAGCAAAAGCTATCGCAAAAGCCGCAAGTGTTTCAGGGTCGTCAATTCCATCTGTATCTGGATTACTTAACGCAATTGCAAGCGCGTCCATAGCTTCGGCATCGGGTATTCCGTAGACGCCCAGTATACTTGCTGCCGTCGCAACTATCTCTTCTTTACGCTGGCGTTCTGCTTCCGCTTGTCGCGCGATCTGTTCCTCTCGCGCAGTGATTAAACTTGCTTGTACAGCTTCCAGCGCTTCCTGCTGGCTTTCCGCAGACTGTTCTCGTCTAGCATCGTCTATATCAAGTTCCTCGAGACTCGCTTGCACAGCCGCATTCATTTCGCCGTCGTCTCCTTGAGGCGCTAAACTCAACGCAATAGCTCTCTGTAGGTCAATATCCTGTTCATCCGGCGCCGGCGCCATAGCCATAGAAACGTCGAATACAAATGCAACCGCAGCGGTAAATATAGCTTTTTTCATAAATATCCCCATTAATTGATATGATAGCTATATATGGAGTTTTAAATAAAAAGACAAATGTTTTTTTAAAAATAACAAAACTATTTTATATATTTTTGTTTAGGTTGCGTTAGGAAGAATTTTGTTCGTCGTCCATTTCCGTCATCCTAGAGCGAAGCGAAGGATCCAAGCGATGAATAAGCTTAAAAATCGTTTGGATCCTTCGTCGGGCAAGCCCTCCTCTAGGATGACGGAAAGGGATGAAGCTTCGCGGCTTCGCGCTTCTAGCAACGACTTATTAACGCTTTATCTTTGCAAAAATTTCAACGCGCGCTATTTTGCGTTTGTAATTTTTGCATTTTCTATGAAGATATTTTTTATTTGTTCTAAGAAACCGAAGTCGCAAGAGGCTTTTCGTCGCATGACGGAGCTGTACGGCCAAGCGAGCGCGGACGAGGCGGAGTATATCGTCGTTCTTTCGGGAGACGGAGCGATTCTGCGGGCGTTTCACGAAAATTTTGATAAAAAAATCCCCGTTTACGGAATGAATCTTGGAAAAGTCGGGTTTTTAGCCAACGACTACTCGGCGGAAAATCTGCCTGAAAGAATAGGGCGAGCGGTTCAAACGAATTTTCATCCGCTGAGAGTAATCGCCGAAAGAAGCGACGGGGAAACGTTTAGTTCGATCGCCGTAAACGAAGTCTACCTGCTTCGCGAAACGCATCAGTCGGCGAAAATTGAAATAAAAGTCGACGGCGTTCTAAAAATGAAAGAATTGGTTTGCGACGGACTGATATCTTCAACGCCAATCGGAAGCTCGGCTTATAACTATTCCGCCGGCGGGCCGATAATTCCCGTCGGATCAAAACTTACGGCTCTCACGCCGATCAGCTCGTTTAGACCGAGAAACTGGCGGGGAGCGGTTTTGCCCGAGGATTGCGAGCTGGACTTCGAGGTTATAGACCACGCCTCAAGGCCGGTCTGCGTCGTCGCGGATTACGTCGAATTTAGACGGACTTACAGAGCGAAGGTCTTTTTAGATAAAAGCGTAACGCTGACTTTGTTATTCGACAAAGACAATACGTTTAAGAATAAAATTATCAACGAACAATTTTTAACTTGATATTTTCGAGCGTTTTTAATATTGTGCAGAAAAAATTATAGGATCTGTTATGGCAAAAACTGCGACTATGACCGTAAAGATGTTGAGTACTGCGGACACCGGCTTTTTTTACGTAAAAAAAAGAAACCCGCGCAAGCAGCCGGAAAAGATGGAAATGAGAAAGTACGATCCGGTCGTTCGCAAGCACGTTCTATTTAAAGAAACGAAGATTAAATAGCGCGATTTTCGCTCTGACAAGCGCTCTTCTATCTATCGTCGATAAAATTTTAAAAAAATCGCAGAAAAATGGATGATTTACATCTGGTTCCTCGGCCTAACGGCCAAGGATGACGAATAATCGACCTTATGAAAACCGCTCCATGATTCAACAAGGGCGAATATTATTCGCCCCTACAATCATCGCTTTGTAACGATATAAAACGCAATCGCGTCGCATAAAAAAGCCGACTCTCGTCGGCTTTTTGAAAAAATAAAAAGAGCAATTAGGAATTAGCTTTTATTCACTCTTATAGCTTTCCTCTGCGTCCGCTGCCGCCCCTGGATCTAGAGCTTGAGCTGCCAGAGGAAGAGCCGCTTGATGAAGAACTGGATCCTCCCGAACTAAAGCTCGTTATTCCTTCCGAAGACGAGCTCGAAACGGAACGGCTAAGACCTAAGAAGTCATAAGGAAAAACAAAAACATTCCCTTCGTCTGCAAAACTAGCGCCGTAATGTTTCCCTAGTCTTAATACTTCGTGTAGGAAGTCGCCTTTTCCTCTTCCAGGACAAAAGCCAACAGGTTTATGTTGTTCTCTGGCTGCCGCTAGGATAGCCGCGATATTGCTCATAATTTCTTTGTTGGGAACCAAATCATGTAGGTCAAAGCAATCTATAGCGTCGCCAAAACCGTCAACATGGTCGCCTTTACGCGTTGCTTGAAGGAGACCGCTAATTTTATCTTGAATATTAGTTCTATCCAAACGTAATGCGTCTCCGGCGTCTAGAAATAGCGCATTGCGAGGAAAAACTAAGAGCGCTGCTGCCCGACCTAAAGATTCCAGGCTTTGCAGGCTATGATCCGCAGCTATACCAGCAATCATGTCGAGACCGGCTTGATTACCGACTCGAAATAGAGCTGTAGTCCTGCTGATAGTCGGCATAATCACATTGGCTGCGCTATTTAGCGCTGAACGAGGAAAATCAGCTAGATCAAACAAGGGCATATCTAGTCCTAATTTATCCGCCACAGGCAATTGCGAACGTCTGCTGTCTATTACTGATCTCGTAAAAAAATCTAAGCCTTCAGCCAATAGCGCTTTTTCTTGTTGCGCAGCTGAAAGCGCTTCATTTAAAGCGACAATCTGATCCGCTTGAATTGTTTCCGTCGGAGTAAGAACACGTTCGGCGAGTCGTCTGCGGGCTGCGGCAGCTTCTCTGCGCGCGAGTTCTAGCTGTTCATGCGCGCGTCCCAGATCAATTTTTAGTCTGGCGACTTGCGCTTCAGTTTCTTTTTTCGCCGCTTCTCTAGCTCGCTGTTCTGCGTCTCTTTGAAAAGTTCGGTTATCTCTTCTTAATTCCTCAATGTGTTTCTGTAGGTTGCGGATATTTGCTTCTTCTTGTTCTAATTTTTGGGTTAACTTTGCTTTCGTTGATACCAGAGCAGTTAGTTGAGAAGAAGCTATGGAAAGCGAAGACGCCAAATCATCACGTGTTCTTCTTAGTTCTTCATTCTGTTGGGCAAAATCTTGTTCGGTAATAGCGCCAGCTCGAAGATCGGCAAGTTGCTCATTGAGGCTCTCTTTCTCGCTATTGAGGCGGTCGATTTCGCTTTGTAAGTCAATTAGTTTCGTACCTACGTCTTCGGTAGCTTGTAAACGCGACTCTAGACTGCGAACTTCAGTTTCCAGATGCGATAATTCGCGATTTCTTTGTACAATTATATCTAAGGCAACAGGTATAGTTTCTGCAGTTGCATCCGGAAGACGTCTTCCAGGTTGCAATACTGAAATAGGCCGCACCCAACGGTCGTCTTCATTTAGACAATCATTTAGTCTCTCGTTCTCTGCTTTTAGTCGGGTATTTGCCTGTACAAGCGGTTGTACGTGATCTAGTAACGATTTTGTATCTGCCTCATATTTGGCCTTTTTGGCTTCTAATTCAGCCTTTAGTTCGATATATTGGCGCGCTAATTCGCGCACATCATCTATTTGTTTTTCCAGTTCTTGCAGTCGTTGCTCGACTTGAGCTTCGCGCGTAACTAAGAAATCTTCGCTTTGTGTTTCTGCGTCCAGTAACGACAATCTAGTCTGAAAATTCTCTCCTCTATCTGGTCTCAATGAAGGAATGCACGCTTCTACATTCGCGCGTCTAGAGCCAAGCGCCATTCCTTCGCTTGCGCGCCTTTGCGGACGAGCGGGTTCAAACTCCATTCCAAACGTTGCTTCAACCAGCGAATAAACGCTGCATGCCGATAATGACAATACGGCAATTTTTTTAAGTATAGACATAATACTCCCTAATAAGTGAAAAATAATTACGAAAAAAACAAGAAAAACAAAAACTACGTCTTGACGACGACCCTTTGATTATCAGCCGTCGATGTCAATTGCGGTTACTTTTACAAATATTTTTTTCTAAAAACAAGTTACAAAATTAGGCTGTGTTAGGAAAAATGTGATGAGTGGTATGATTTTTGTTGAAACAAGAGGTATACTCCGCAATAAGTTATTGCTAGAAAAGCAACATTCCCCCTTTCGTCATCCTCGAGGAGGGCTTGCCCGACGAAGGATCCACGCGCTTTTCCAGCGTACTCGCCGTCTGGATCCTCGCTTCGCTGCGCTTGTAAGGACGACGAAGAGGCGACGCAGCGTTGGTATTCTCCTCCTAGCGCGCAACGCCGCGTCGTCGCTTCGTTCGTAAGAATAATAAAAACGCCCTGCGTTTAATTTCATAATCCATTGTTTGAATTCTTAAAATCTAATCGTCAAAAATAAATATCAAATATTTTCTTTAAAACTTAATAAAATTTTAATAAATTATTTTTATATTGGGAGCCGGTAAAAGTTTTTATGTGGGGGAGGTAATTGTGAGAATCCTATTGATAGAGGACGATACGCCGACGGCCAAAGGAATCGAGGCGTTGCTGAGAAAAGAGGGAGTGAGCGTAGATTCAACCAGTTTTGGGCAGTACGGAGTCGAAGTCGGAAAGATCTACGATTACGACGGCATCGTGCTGGATTTAATGCTTCCCGACATAGACGGAGTCGACGTTATAAAAAAACTAAGATCGGCGAACGTTAGAACGCCGGTGATCGTCCTGTCGGGTCTATCCGAACGCAAAGATAAAATAAACTGCTTAGACATAGGCGCGGACGATTACGTCACAAAACCGTTTGACGGACAGGAGCTCGTAGCCAGAATACAAGCGGTCGTTAGAAGGTCGAAAGGACACGCCGAGTCGATTATCAAAATCGGCAGAATGACAGTCAATCTTCAAAACCGCCGCGTAGATATCGACGGCAAGCCGCTGCACTTAACCGGCAAAGAGTACGCGATACTCGAGCTGCTATGTCTAAGAAAAGGCGCCACTCTCACCAAGGACATGTTCCTCAACCATCTTTACGGCGGCCTCGACGAGCCTGAGTTGAAAATCATAGACGTATTCGTTTGTAAACTGAGAAAGAAACTTATGGAAGCTCTGGATGGGGAATGCCCGATCGAAACCATCTGGGGAAGAGGATATTGCATAAAAGACCCCGACGAACTGCGAAACCAAATCGGCGCCGCTCAACTGCCTCCTCAAGAGTTCGTCTCTTTAGAAGCGCCTAATCTTGCGTAACTTAAGTCTCCTCCGTTACAACCGACGGAGGAGATTTTCGAATGCGAATAACGTATTAAATTGAAGCATATTTTACTGATATATGAGGTTTGTTCGGTTTCATCTGATAGGCGACGAGAGTAGAAACGATATAGACGAGGAAATTTACGAACGATCGACGACGAAAGCGTTCAAGAGAGAATTTGTTTTTCAAATAATCTAAAATGGTTTCAACTGAAGATCGTTTTTTAAGCAAACTTTCGCCGACCATTTGAAAACCTTTCAAACGGTTTTCCAGATCGCTCCATTAGGCGTGTCGTCTATTTGTATGTTTTTCTCGAATAATTCTTTGCGAATTTCATCCGCTCGAGAAAAGTTTTTTTCGGCTTTCGCTTTCGCTCGTTCCGCGATTAAGCGTTCAATCTCTTCTTCTGAAATTAATACGGCGCCTTGTTTAAACCAAGCGTCGGGGGATTTGGACAGCAGCCCAAGCGTTTCGGCTTCGCTTTTTAGCGCCGCGCAAAGTTCGTCAATTTCGCTCTGATCGGAAGATCTGTAAATTTCATCGGCGATTTCATGCAAAACCCGCAGAGCGAGCGGCGTATTTAAGTTTCCGCATAAAGCTTCGACGACTCGTTCGCTTTGTTCGCGCGGCTTCGATTTGTCGCCGCCCAGTTTAAGCGCGCCGTACAATCTATTGAGCGATTGTTTTGCTTGAGAAACTACGTCGATCGTCCAATCCAACGTTTTTTGATAATGCGACGATAACAAAACGTATCTCACGATTTCTCCGTTATATTTTTGCAAAACGTCGTTCAGGGAGATTATATTTCCCAGGGATTTTGACATTTTCTGTCCGTCGACGAGCAACATGCCGTTGTGAAGCCAATAGTTGGCCATAGGCTTGCCGAAAGCGCCGAAATTCTGCGCCATTTCATTTTCATGATGCGGAAACATCAAGTCCTGGCCGCCGGCGTGAATATCGAACTGCTCGCCGAGGTATTTGCAGCTCATTGCGGAGCATTCTATATGCCATCCCGGGCGACCTTTGCCGAACGGACTGTCCCACGCCGGCATTCCTTCGTCGGACGGTTTCCAGAGGATAAAATCCATCGGATCTTCTTTGAACGGAGCGACTTCGACGCGGCTTCCGGCGATCATGTCGTCCAAATGCCGCTTGGAAAGCGAGCCATAGTTTGGGATTTTTCTTACGCGGAATACGACGTGACCGTGAACTTCATATGCGAAGCCGTTGTCGATCAATTTTTGGATTAATTCTATTATGTCGGCGATGTGAAAAGTCGCTCGCGGTTCGTAAGTCGGGGAAAGAACGCCTAATATCGCGGCGTTTTTATGAAACTCGGAGATAACTTCGTCCGTAAGCTCGCGTATAGATATCCCTCGTTCGCGCGCCCTCTTGTTAATTTTATCGTCTACGTCGGTTATATTTCTGACGTAAACGACGTTGGAATACAGTTTTTTTAACAAACGAAACAATACGTCGAAGATTACGAGCGGTCTTGCGTTCCCGACGTGCGGGCTCGCGTAAACCGTCGGTCCGCAGACGTAAAGGCGAACGCGCGCTTCGTCTATCGGAACGAAGTCTTTTAAGGAATTGGAAAGCGAGTTGTAAAGCCGTAGTTTCGTCATTATCGCTCCTTGATTTCTATACCGTCATCTACCATGTTTGACGGAAGAGTCAAGAGGGTTATTATTGAATAATTTTTTGGAAGGAAAAACGGATGTTTTTTGTAGATTCGCACAGTCATCTTGCGTTTTCGCGATTTAAAGACGATTTCAAAGCGGCTGTCGACGATAATTATTCCGTCGACGCGATTATAACGCGAGCCGCCGACGCGAAGGTGAAATATATGCTCGCCGTCGCGACGGAATTGTCGGAAGCGGCGGAGCTTCAGGCGATTTCCGAGAAATTCCAAAACATTTTCGTAACGACGGGAATACATCCGCAGGGAGCGAAGAAGCATTGCGAGCTTTACGGCCTCGACGAGATTGCGCGCGTTGTAAGAGATAATTGCAAGCGTCCTAAAACCGTCGGAATAGGGGAAATCGGTCTGGATTATCATTATGAAAGAGAAAGCGAAAAACAACAGAAAGAGCTTTTCAATTTACAACTGGAATTAGCGACGGAGCTTGATCTGCCGGTTTCTATTCACTGTCGCGACGCTTCGGAGGACGTTGCCGCGATATTAAAAGACCACCCGTCGTCAAAGGGCGTTATACATTGTTTTTCCGGTGAAAAAAGTTTTGCGAAAAAGGCTCTCGATCTTGGTTTTTACATTTCCATTTCCGGCGTTGTAACCTACAAAAAAGCGACGGAGTTGCAAGATTCGATAAAATACGTTCCGACGGATCGATTGTTGATCGAAACCGACTGCCCTTTTCTCGCTCCGGTTCCATATCGCGGAAAATTAAACGAACCGGCGTTCGTCGTTCATACGGCGAAAAAAATCGCGGAACTGTTGGACGTATCCTTAGAAAGCGTCGCAGATTTTTCTTCTCGGAATTTTTCTAGCTTATTTCAGAAGGCCAAGGGGTTTTTATAAGCTGTTTGTAGGGCGAATTATTTATTCGCCCCTACAATTCGCCGCTGCGCCTAACGAGGCTCCTATCCCCGTCCTCGTCTTTCCATACGGCCGACTATCGCGAAGCCGATCGCTCCCATAAGCAGCGCGGCGGGGATTGTCGCGACGCCGCAGCGGAGAGCGAGCGCCTCGCCTAAAGGCGCGGTCGCGTCGACGATCATTCCGATTGAACTGTGCAGAAAATATCCAAACGTCATGATAATCATATTCGTAACGGCCGTCGCAAGAGTAACGGAATTTTCGCCGACATAAGTCGACGCTTTATATATAGCGAGCGTTTGATATCCCGAACAAATTCCCGCCGCGAAAAATCCGGCTATCATTCCGGCGTAATTCAGGCGGTCGCCAACCAATAAAGCGAAAATCGCAAACATCGTCGCGCCCGAAAACGCTATCGTTTTTATATAATCGCGGATTTTTTCAGCGATAAAAGTCAGAATCGGCGCTCCTAGAGCCATTCCAATGAAAATCAGCGACGAACAATAGCTCGCGGAGGAAGTTTCCAGCTTATAGACCCGCGTTAAAAACCTCGGCCCCCAAATATCGGCGAATCCTTCGAGCGGCCCTACCATTAGACCGGCGGAAACGCAAAGCGCGATCAATTTTGGATTGAAAATTACCTCTCGCAGATTTGAAATCGCGGAGTCGTTCGTATTATCCGTTCGATTTTCCACATTCGGCATGACCGCGTAAGCGACGAGGGCTAAAACTATTCCCGCGGCCGCTATTATGCCGACGACGCTCTTGTACGATAGGATCTTGCACATACGCCCGACCGGCGAGCCTCCGTAAATAGCTCCGAGAATTCCGATCGCCACCGAAAAGCCAAGCATTTTTGTAAAATGCCGTTCGTCGAACGCCATCCGCGTCGCTTTGAACGCTCCGAGAATAGCGGCGGACGATCCGATTCCCGTAATCGCCCTGCCGATTATTGGATACGCGCAATGTTCGGCGAAAACGATCGGCAGCGCTCCAATCGCCGAAAGCGCCGCGCAGATCGAGACGACTTTTCGCGGACCGTATTTGTCGAGAGCGATCCCAAGCGGAATATGCGCCAGCGAATAGCCGACGTAGTAAACGCCGGAAAATTGTCCTAGCATCGACGCGCTCATGCCGAATTGACGCGTTATATCTTCCAACATAACGCTCGGCATGACTCTTAAAACATATTGATACGCATAGAATATCGACGCGATCAGCCACATAAGCCAACCCGTCCGACGAGAAATAGTTTCGCCTGTCATTTTTATCCTCTAATAGCGAAAAACGAAGCTTAGCGCTTCAAGATATATGAAAAAGTCGTTATGAAAAAGTATTAACCGGCCTGCCGGCCAACAATCGAAGATTGGAGATAAGATACGGGCTTTTACAAGTCGCAATATTTTTAACGCTTTTACGCATTTTTCCGCATCCAAAAACGACATTTTATATAAAGCGCGTTTTCAGGAATGTCAAGCGCGGCGATTCCATAGGGGAAGAGGGAGCGCCTCTACATGCGTCATTGCTGTAGAAGTCAACTAATTCGATACATTTTCCTGGGGTATTGTTAAACTGTGTTAGGAAGAATTTTGTTCGTCGTCCCTTTCCGTCATCCTGAGCAAAGCGAAGGATCCAGACGGCGATGACATATAAAAATCCGTATGGATCCTTCGTCGGGCAAGCCCTCCTCTAGGATGACGGAGAAGGAAGAAGCTTCGCGAATTCACGCTTCTAGTATTCGCGTTAAGAATTCTTATTTGGCTATATCATTAAATTTAGCGAAGCGACGGTTGATTTCATCTTTTAATTCTAAGCCGATACGCTCAAAACAGTCTAATAAATCGCTATATGAATTCTCGCCGCCTAGGAAGTTCCAAAATTCCGCGGCGACTTTTAGTTCATGATCTAAGTCTAGCATCCCCTTCATTGTCCAGCGTCTATATGGTTTGGGTTCGTATGGATTATAAGGAATCGCTATCAATGTATTTACGTTTGCTTCTGGATTTTGTTTCAACTCGATA
>JAISHN010000061.1 GCA_031262635.1 Holosporaceae bacterium | reverse complement strand
AAGCGGAAACAACCAATAATCGCATGGAAATGACGGCGGCTATCAACGCGTTGAAAGAATTGCGAGAGCCTTACGAAATCGAGCTGTATTCCGACAGTAAATATTTAATAGACGGAATGACCAAATGGACTAAAGGCTGGATCAAAAGCAATTGGGTAAACTCAGCGAGGCAACCGGTGAAAAATAAAGACTTATGGCTCGAGCTTTTGGAGCTTTCAAAATCGCGAAAAATATCGTGGTCGTGGGTCGCCGGACACGCCGGACACGAATTTAACGAACGCGTCGATAAACTCGCAAAATCGCGCTGCGCTAAAAATCGATCCGCAGGTCGCGAATAATCGATAAAAAACCACGCGCTTTAGATTGTGTTAGGACAAATTTTGTCGTCCTTTCCGTCATCCTGAGCGCAGCGAAGGATCCAGACGGCGAAGACGTATAAAAATCCGTCTGGATCCTTCGTCGGACTTTGTCCTCCTCTAGGATGATAATATTGATACTTCACTGGATTCTCAGCCTACGGCCAAGAATGACGAGAGAAGAGCATTAATTTCATCTCTATTATCGACACATCTAGTAAGGACGAATAATCGTTCTTCCCTACATAACGTTGAGGTTCTGCAAAATATAGTCGACTTTTTGGATTCTATCGTTGATTTCGTCGACTCTTTTTTTATGCTCTTGAACGACTTCTTCGCTCGCTTTGCTTAGAAAATCGTCGTTCATTAATCGAGAAAGCGTCTCTTCTCTGTTTCTTTTTAGCTTTGCGATTTCGTTTCGCAATCTCGTTTTCTCTTCCTTAATATTGATTTTTCCCTCGCATTCCATATGAATAATCGCGCCGTTGACGACTACGGGAACGGTTTGTCCCGCGACTTCGCCGACTATGATTCCCGCCATTCGCGACAGTATTTCTTCATATTTCGATACGAAACTTTCAATATCGGAGCCTAGATTTTCCAAGCGAACGTTGATTTTTTCCGAAGGAGGAAGACGCAGGCATTGTTTCGTCGATCTTACGGAAGAAATAATCATTTTTAGAAGCTCGATTTCCTCGACGTCGTCTTTGAAATCTAAGTTTTTATCGATATCCGGCCAAGTCATGTCTAGGATTCCCATTTCGCCGCTTAGCTTCTTGGAAATAAACGGCGCGATCGGGTATAAAACCCTCGTAAATTGAACGATCGCCCACGCGATCGCGTCTCGGATTTCTTTTTTTAGCAAAATAAGACGCAGACAAGCTTCTTGCGGCTTGTCGTCGGTCAAAATCGGAGACGGCCGCTGTAAAATCGGTTTTGCAAATTCCATAAACCAGTCGCAAAACGAATTCCAGAGGCAGCGGTAAATATGTCCGGTCGCTTCGTCGAAACGATAGCCTTCAATGGATTCTTCAACGTCGGAAACCATCTGCGATACCTGACGGACAATCCATTTCGTTATTGGACTGACGGCTTTTTTCGGTTCGAAGTCTTTGTTGTATAGACAGCCGTTCATCTGGGCGAATCGAACGACATTCCAAAGTTTTGTTAGAAAATTTCTACCGATTGTTTCAACAATACGCTCGTTTATCTTTACGTCTCTTCCAGGCGACGATAACGACGCTAAAGCGTACCGAACCGCGTCCGCTCCATACTTTTCGCATAAACTCAACGGGTTGATAACGTTTCCTTTCGACTTGGACATTTTCTGTCCTTTTTCGTCGCGAACAAGACCGTGAATATAGACCTCGGGAAACGGAACTTCGCCCATGCAGTAGAGTCCGCTCATCATCATGCGAGCGATCCAAAAGAAAATGATGTCGAATCCGGTTACGACGATCATTTTGGAGTAGAATCTTTTCAGATCGTCGGTTTCTTTCGGCCATCCAAGCGTAACAAACGGCCACATGCCCGACGAAAACCAAGTGTCGAGAACGTCTTCGTCTTGCGTAAGCTCGACTTTATTTTTTCCATAAAATTTTGTCGCTTTCGCCGTCGCTTCCTCAAGATTTTCCGCGACGAAGTATTGTCCGTCCGGCCCATGCCACGCCGGAATACGATGTCCCCACCAGATTTGCCGCGAGACGCACCACGGTCTGATTTCTTCCAGCCATCTGAAATACAAATTCTCCCAATGTCTTGGAACGAACCTCGTCTTTCCTTCCTTTACCGCTTCGATAGCTGCTTCCGCGAGTTTTTTGCAATTGACGAACCATTGGTAGGTTATCCGCGGCTCTAGCGGAACGTTGGAACGATCGCCGAACGGGACTTTTTGCTTTATGTTCTCGATTTTTTCCAGCAGGCCTTTTTTCTCCAATAGCTCGACGACTTTTTCGCGAGCTTTGAAACGATCCATACGCTGAAAGATCTCGGGAACGTTTTCGTTCATCTCGCCCTTAGCGTTCATTATCTCGATGACTTTTAGCTTGTGGCGAAAGCTGACTTCGTAGTCGTTAAAATCGTGAGCCGGAGTAATTTTTACCGCTCCAGTCCCTTTTTCAGGATCGGCGTATTTGTCGGCGATTATTTTGATTTTTCGATCCGTCAGCGGGACGACGACTTCTTTGCCGACAAAACGTTTATACCTTTCGTCCAAAGGATTTACGGCGACCGCGGTGTCGCCGAACAAAGTCTCCGGTCTGGTAGTCGCGACGGTTATATATCCGTCTTCGTCCGCGAACATATACTTTAAATGCCACAAATGTCCGTCGATTTCTTTTTCTACGACTTCAAGATCGGATATCGCGGATCCAATTAGCGGATCCCAATTAACCATCCGCCTTCCTCTATATAAAAGGCCGTCGTCGAATAATTTTACAAACATTTTTGCGACGGCTTTTTTAGCGTCTTCGTCCATCGTGAATCTTAGACGGGAGAAATCGCAGGATATGCCGAGAATTTTCAGCTGATTTATAATCGCGGCGCCGGAATTTTCTTTGCTGAGCCAAATCTCTTTTAAAAGAGCCTCCCGCGTTAGATTTTCTTTTTTTATTCCGTTAGCGTAGAGCTGTTTTTCAACGAGCAGCTGCGTGACGATTCCGGCGTGATCTAGGCCTGGCTGGAATAAAACGTCGTATCCTTTTAGTCTTTTATAACGAGCGACTATGTCCTGAATTGTGAAACACAACGCGTGTCCCATGTGCAGCGATCCGGTGACGTTCGGCGGCGGAAGCAACACCATAAACGGCTCCGCGTCCGGCTTCCGCGTGGAAGCTTCTATATCAAACGAAAAATTCTTTTCAAAAGATTTTGGATCGAAATTTTTATCCAGCATTCTTACTCCGCCGTTCGACTTATTTAACCAACGCCGGCAATGATATATCAATAAGATGAATAAATTAACAATTTTTTTCCTCCTATGCGCGTCGTGGCGAGAAGCAAAGCGAGGAAGCGCGCTAGGGAAAAAAGCGGTCGCTCATCGCTAAATTGCAGCGTCGGGCTGCGCTCTCTTTGCGATAATGTAGAGAAAAAGAGCGCCTCGCTCGTCGCGCGGGAAAAAATAGGAGCCGATATTAGGCTGCGTTAGGAAGAATTTTGTTCGTCGTCCCTTTCCGTCATCCTGAGCAAAGCGAAGAATCCATGCGACGAATAAGCTTAAAAATCGTTTGGATCCTTCGTCGGGCAAGCCATCCTCTAGGATGACGGAGAAGGCATTTGAGAAAGTTTAACGGGATTGACAAAAGGTATTTTTATCTGTTTCTTAAGGAGCGTGGGTGGCGATTTAATGTCGGAGAGCCTTCCAAGCTCTTAAAAGCTCTTAAAAGACCTTAAATCTATCCTCAAATCCAGCGGTTAAACTTGTTAGGAGCCTGCCCCATAAAAATAGAAGCTAAAATGATTAATATGGACTTTTCAGAATACGACGCGGTTTTATATAGAAAAAACGAAAAATATCCGAACGTATCAGTTCAATCCGTCGGCGACATTTTACGCGAGATTACGGGACTGGAGGCTTCGGACGGAGCGGTCGTCATTTCTCGAGAAAAATCGGCTTTGTTTGTCGACGGTCGATACGCTCTTGCGGCGAAGCTAAGCGTCGATAGAAATCAGTTTGAAATTTTAAACCTAAAAAACGCCGAGATCATAAAATGGATAAAAGAAAACGTCCCTAAAAACGGCAAGATAGCCTTTGATCCCGAGTATTTTACCCATCAAGAAGCGGCGTTTTTTATCGACGAGTTAAAAAATTATCGACTTGTTGAGACGAATTTAAAAAACGCTCTAAATATGCCGTCTGAAAAATTCGATTTAAAAATGTATCGAATAGAAGGTCGCGAAAACAGAATTTCCCGCGTAGTGGAGACTATAAATCGGAACGACTTGGACGCTTATTTAATCTGCGATCCCTGCGGCGTCGCTTGGATGTTAAATATTCGCGATCTAAATCAAAAACATACGCCTGTCGTTTTATGCCGCGCTCTCGTCGCGAAAAACGGCGAATATTTTTTGTATTTAGACGATAGATACGGCGTTCATGACGAGTTCAAATCCGAAAAAGACCTGCTCGCGGATCTGTCGAAGTTTTCTCGGGTTGGAATCGATAAATCGCAGACCCCTTTTTATATAAAACGCGAAAACTTTATCGACGTAAAAAATCCCTGCGCGGGACATATAAAAACTAAAGAAGAAGTCGCCGACATACGACTCGCGGCGAAAAAAGATTCTGAAGCGATAACGAATTTTCTTTATTGGTTTCATACTAATCCAAAAAAGATCACAGAATTGGAGGCCGCGGAGAAAATATCGCGCTTTCGAAGACAGAAAGAAGGATTTATCGGCGAAAGTTTTGAGACGATCGCAGCCGCCGACGAAAACGCCGCGATAGTTCATTATCATCCGAGCTTTGAATCGAATAAAACTATCGAAAACATTTTGCTGATCGACTCCGGCGGTCAGTGCGAACGCGGAACTACCGACGTTACGCGAACCGTCGCCGTCGCCGAGCCGACTGAAGAGCAAAAGCTTTTCTACACGTTGGTTTTGAAGGGACATATCGCCCTCGCAGACGCCAAATTTCCGGCCGGAACGCGCGGCTCGCAACTCGATTCGCTCGCTCGACAATTTTTATGGAGATATTCAAAGGACTACGCTCATTCCACCGGACATGGAATCGGATATATGTCGCATGTTCACGAAGGACCCGTCGGAATTTCTTCAAGAAACGACATTCCGCTGCAAGCCGGCATGATTCTTTCTAACGAACCTGGATACTACCAAGAAAACGGCTTTGGAATTCGCTTGGAAAACATGATGTTAGTCGTTGAAAATGACGACGGATATTTGTCGTTTGAAACGCTGTCGTTAGTTCCGTTCGATCGAAAGTTTATACGCGAAGATTTGTTGACGGAGGAAGAATCAAACTGGCTAAAGGCTTATAATAGAAAAATCGCGGCAACTTTAGATTTGCCGGAGGAAGTTTTTCAAAAGTTATGTAATCTGTGAGAAGCAGGATCCAATCGGCGGAGACGCCTGTCTCTTTTCTAATATCTCCCCGCGGGCGTATCTCTAACCGCGTCAAATAAAGTCGTTTGTCCGCATAAATAAAAAAGAAGAAAACGCGAGCAAAATTAACGTTATATAAACTTTTTTGTCTTATTATGATCATAATGAACGCGTATGAGTATTCAAAATGATAGAAGAAAAATTTGCCAAAGTCGTAGGAAAAGTGAAATGGTTCAACCAATTTAAAGGATACGGCTTTGTAGAATCGGAAAATATCCGCGGGGACATTTTTTTGCATTTTTCCGCGGTGAATAAATCAGGAATCGCTCGGCTAGGCAATAACGATATTATTCTATGCGACGTTATAAACTCCGACAAAGGATATCAGGTGAGCGAGATAATAGAATTGCTGCAAGCCAATAAACGCGAAGTGGAAGAAGACGAATCGCGGCAAGTCGAGGCGGTTATGAGGTGGTTTAACCCGCTAAAAGGATTCGGATTCGCTCAACTAAGCTCTGGAGAAGACGTTTTTATACACTCCAGTCTTCTAAGAAAATACAAACTAACCTCAATAGAATCTGGACAAAAGATAAAACTGGAAATCCATCGCACAAGCCTAGGATACGAAGCTATAGATATCGTCGTCTATACATAGGTTGAATTGTATTCCTAAAAGAAACGCGGCGTTTCCTTCTATTATCCCCCTTGCGCCGCGGCACTCATCATCCTTGAGCGTAGCGAAGCGAGGATCCAGACTGCGATGACGCATGAAAACCGCGTGGATCCTTCGTCGGACTTTGTCCTCCTCCAGGACGACGGAGAAGGAAGAAACTTCGCGAATTCACGCGCCTAGCAACGACTTATTGCGGAGTATAAACCTCTTGTTTCAACAAAGCCTCATACCACTTATCACATTTTTCCTAACGGAACCTAATAACCCGCCTAAAGGATTAAGAGAATCGGTTTAGA
>JAISHN010000041.1 GCA_031262635.1 Holosporaceae bacterium | reverse complement strand
CGCTGAACGCAGTCAATTCCGCGCTTTTCGCTTTATTAATCGCGGCGATATTTGGAATTTTGTTTAAAGTGTACGGTTCGTTTTCGACGATTCCCCGCGGCGAGCCTACCGCGTCGAATATCTTCGCCGCGCTGCCGGTAATGTTTACGTCTTTTGGCGTTCAAAACGTGTGTCCCTACGTATACGAGTTTTTAGACAGAGACGCGGCGAGGACGAAAAAAGCCTTTCTTGTGGGCGCGTCGATAACGTCTCTCGTATATCTCGCCTGGATATGCGCGATCCTCTGCGCCGTAAGCGACGCGGAACCGGCGTTTTACGCGCGGATTCTCGGCGGAAAAGCGAACTCGGGCGAATTAATCGACGTTATTTGCAAAATATCCGGCTCAAACGCGACTCGCGTCTTGATTAAAGGATTGTCGCTGACGGCTATCGCAACCTCGGCGATCGGATTTGCCGTCGGACTCGGCGTTTCTCTAACGGAAATATTGAGAAGAGACGCGACGTTCTTAATCGCGGCCATTCCAACCGCAATCGCAATCCTTATTCCAAACGCTTTTATAAACGTCCTGTCCTTCGGCGGAGCGATAGCAACTGTTTTTACAACGTTTATTCCGATATATCTTCGCTTCTTGACGCGCAAAAAAGAGCGATGCGACGCGACGAGCGCTTTCTGCGTCGCATTCGCGATCGCGGTGGTTATAGGGGAGTTTTTGAAGTAAAGGAGCGGCGGGAAAGATTCCTGTGTTTGGAGTATTAAAACGCGGAGGAAAGGTTTACGCTCAGATAATTAAGGAGCGTGGGTGGCGATTTAACGTCGGAGAGCCTTCTAACCTCTTAAGAGACCTTAAATCTATCCTCAAATCTAGCGGTTCAACCTATTAGGCGCCAGCCCCTTCTTTTTTCCGTCATTGCGAGAAGCGAAGCTCGAAGCAATCCATGAATGCGGAAAAACCAGTATAAATTCTGGATCGCCGCGTCGGACTACATCCTCCTCGCGATGACGTAAAAAGGCGTTTTAGGATGACGAGAATATTTGATATCTCCACGCTAAATCGATTCTTTTAATCCTTTATTCGGGTTTGTAGGCGTCTGCCAAAAAAAAATTATCTATCAATCTTGTTTTTCCGATAAATACCGCCAACGCGCAGAGAATCGTTCCTTTAACGTCCGCCGTAGGCTCGATTGTTTTCGCGTCGACGATTTTTACGTAGTCGATTTTTGCCAGCGGCTCCGTTTCTATGATCCTGCGCATGGCGGATTCTATTTTTCGCGCGTCGCGTTCGCCGTTCGCGAGCAGCTCTTTCCCTTTCGCGAGGGCTGCGCTCAGAACGAGCGCGGCTTTGCGTTCTTCCGCGTTTAGATAAGCGTTTCTAGAGCTTAACGCCAGGCCGTCTTTTTCGCGGACGATGGGACAAGCGACAATCTCGACGTTCATGTTGAGATCGCGGACGAAACGCCGGACGACGGCGAGCTGCTGAGCGTCTTTTTGTCCGAAATAAGCTCTGTCGGCGTTCGTTATGTTGAAAAGCTTAGTCACGACGGTCGCTACGCCTTGAAAAAATCCAGGTCTGCTTGCGCCGCAAAGCTCTTCGGATACTTTTGTTACATTTACGTAAGTCGAGAAATCCGCCGGATACATTTCTTCCGCCGTCGGATGGAAAATTAAGTCGGCTCCCGCTCGCTCGCAGACTTTTTTATCGTTTTCGAGGTCTCTTGGGTACCGATCGAAGTCTTCGTTGGGAGCAAACTGCGTCGGATTAACAAAAACGCTTACGATAACTCTGTCGTTTTCTTCGACGGCCTTGCGAATGAGGCTCTCGTGGCCTGCGTGCAGATATCCCATAGTCGGAACTAATCCGACGCCGAGATTTTCGTTTTTCCAGCCTTCGACTATCTTTCTTACTTCGCCGATAGTCGCGATGACTTCAATCATTTCTCGCCTCGCGCAACTTTTTCGCAATTTCTCCGTCCATGCGAAAAGAATGCTCGTCCGCCGGAAAAGCGCCGCTTTTCACTTCTCCAATATAATCTTTAAAAGCCCGTTTCATCAAGGAGCCTATTTGAGCGTATTGTTTTGCGAATTTTGGAGTAAAATCTCCGAACGTCGCGAGCATGTCGCAACATACGAGGACTTGCCCGTCGCAATTTTTCCCCGCTCCAATTCCTATGGTCGGAATCGACAGTCGATCGGTAATGATCTCGGCAAGCGTGTCGGGAATGCATTCTAGAACGACGGCGAAAGCTCCGGCTTCTTCAACCGCCGCCGCGTCGTCGATTAATTTTCGAGCCGCGGCTTCGTTCTTGCCTTGCGTCTTAAAACCTCCCAAGGCGTTGATATGCTGCGGAGTCAATCCCAAATGAGCCATGACGGGAATTCCGGCTTCCGTTATCGCTTTTATTTGCGGCGCGATCTCTTTGCCGCCTTCAAGTTTAACGGCTTGCGCGCGGCCTTCTTTCATTAATCGACCGGCGTTTACAAGAGCGTCTCGAACCGAAGTCTGATACGACATGAAGGGCATGTCGACGATCAACAGAGCGTTTTTTGTTCCTCTAGCGACGGCTTTCGCATGATGTATCATGTCTTCCATCGTAACGGAAATCGTGTCGTCATAGCCTAGCATGACCATGCCCAAAGAATCGCCGACCATAATTGCGTTCGCTCCCGCCTCGTCCGCTAATTTTGCCGCGCAATAGTCGTAGGCGGTAATCATAGAGATTTTATCTTTTTTTATTTTTTGTTGTTGTATAGTAAGAATTGTATTCTTCACAATTTTCTCCTTTTATGAGATTGGCGAAGAATATTATCAGATAAGAACGACCCGCCGCAAGAATTTTGGAAACGGATTTATACGGGAAAGCGTTTTCGCCATTGTCGACGCGGATTAAAAGAAGCGCGAATCATCGAAAACGAGAATCGCCCTTTTAATCTATGCTAACTTAGACAATCCTTTCCGAAAAATTATTAGCTCGGGCGATATGCTTTCAAAAAAAAATAATATAGACTCGTTTTTATCGCATATAGCCTTTCTCAATTAAGCGTTTATCGCGATATTTTTTTAATTTTTAACGGAGCTTGAGCAATGGATTCTGAAGACTTGGAAATTAACGAACTTAAATACATCTTAAAAAGAAACGGCGAAAAAGTCGCTTTTGATTCGGAAAAAATTGTAAACGCCATTAGAAAAGCGGGAATTGAGACCGGCGAGTTTACCGAGGCCGACGCTAGGCATATAGCTTACAAAGTCATAAAAGTTCTAAAACGTAGAAGAAACCATGAAACGCCGGATATCGAGCAAATCCAAGACATCGTAGAGCAAGTTCTTATCGGCGAAAATTATTTTAAAACGGCCAGAGCTTACATTGTTTATCGAGAGAAACGCGGAGAAATCAGAAAAGACAAGAAAAACCTCGTAGACGCGGTGCTTTCCGTCAATGAATATTTGGATCGCCTTGACTGGCGAGTCAACGCCAACGCTAACCAGGGATATTCGATCGGCGGCATGATTCTCAACATATCGGGGAAAATGATCGCAAACTACTGGCTGAATAAGGTATATCCCGAATATGTGTCGGAAGCTCATAGAAACGGCGATTATCACATCCACGATCTGGACATGCTTTCGGGATATTGCGCGGGATGGTCGTTGCGAACGCTGCTGAACGAAGGCTTCAACGGAGTCCACGGCAAGGCCGAATCCCTTCCGCCGCAGCATTTTTTGAGCGCTTGCGGGCAGATCGTGAACTTCCTCGGCACTCTCCAGAACGAATGGGCGGGCGCGCAGGCGTTCAGCTCGTTCGACACTTATCTCGCTCCGTTTGTGAGAATGGATAAATTCTCATACGACGACGTAAAGCAAGGAATCCAGGGACTTATTTATAACCTGAACGTGCCGTCCAGATGGGGAAACCAAACTCCGTTTACGAACTTAACGTTCGATTGGGTATGTCCTGAAGACTTAAGAGACAAAGTTCCTTTGGTCGGCGGCAAGGAAGTCGATTTTACCTACGGCGACCTGCAAAAAGAAATGGACATGATAAATCGCGCTTATATAGAGGTCATGACCGAAGGCGACGCAAAAGGCAGAGTGTTTACGTTTCCTATTCCGACGTACAACATCACGGACGATTTTCCATGGGAAAGCGAAAACGCTCAGCATCTATTCGAAATGACCGCAAAATACGGGCTTCCGTATTTCCAGAATTTTGTGAACTCCGATCTGAAGCCCGCCATGGTGCGATCGATGTGCTGCCGATTGCAGCTGGACGTTAGGGAGCTGCTGAAACGAGGCAACAGCTTGTTCGGATCGGCGGAACAAACCGGATCTATCGGAGTCGTCACTATAAACTGCGCTCGTTTGGGATATCTCTACAAAGGAAACGAAGAGGCTCTTCTCAATCGTATGACCGAATTGATGACTTACGCGAAAACCAGTCTAGAAATCAAAAGAAAAGTCGTGCAAATGTATATGGACGGCGGACTTTTTCCTTTTACAAAGAGATACCTTGGCACTCTGCGAAACCATTTCTCCACTATCGGAGTAAACGGCATAAACGAGATGATCCGCAATTTTACAAACGATCGCTTCAACATCGCGTCCGAATACGGTCACAACATGGCCGTTCGCTTTTTGGACAAAGTCCGCGAAATTTTGATCAAATTCCAGGAAGAGACCGGACATATGTACAATCTCGAAGCGACTCCGGCGGAGGGAACTACATATCGTTTTGCGAAAGAGGATAAGAAACGCTTCCCTAACATATTGCAAGCCGGAACGCCGGAAGCGCCTTACTATACAAACTCAAGCCAGCTGCCGGTTAATTTCACGAAAGACGCGTTCGAGGCTTTAAAAGCTCAAGACGATCTGCAGAAAAAGTATACCGGCGGAACCGTGCTGCATTTATATATGAACGAAGCGATTTCCGATCCGAAAGTCTGCGAAAAATTGGTTAGAAAAGTCGTCGAGAATTTCAGCTTGCCGTATTTCACCATAACGCCGACGTTTTCCATATGCCCAAAGCACGGATACCTCAACGGAGAACAACGATACTGCCCAAAATGCGACGCCGAAATAATCGAGAGAAAAAGACGCGAGATGACCGCCGCATGAGGCGATAGAAAGAAAGGGCTAATTCGCGGAGCGGGGCTTTTTCTTGTCATCCTCGAGCGAAGCGAAGGATCCGAGCGGTGGAGACGCAAGAAAATCGTATGGATCCTTCGGCCGCAAGCGGCCTCGAGGATGACGGAAGGAAAGCGTAAGGGCGGGCTGCCCCTACATTATCCGTAGCGCTCTTTCTTTTTAGGGGCAGGGTAGCTCGCCAAACAAGGGCGAATGATTATTTGCCCCTAAAATTCGTGTCGACGATAGAGATGAAACGTCGTTGTTGTTTTTTCTTCTCGTCATCCTTGGGCTGAAAGCCTGAGGATCCAGTGAAACCTTAGCGTTTTCTGGATCCTCGCTTCGCCATGCTCGCAAGGATGACGAGAGAGAGTCGTCTTTCAGCGATGTTGGACGCGCGCGTCGCTATCGGGTCTCTTGCTAAAACAATGGGATGGAGCAAGCGCCAACCCCTCACCCCAGCCCTCTCCCGCAAGGGGAGAGGGAGCGCAGCATCGGGTTTACATCACAATAAAGAAAAGAGAATTGTTCTTTTGGCTTTTAAAGTCTCGTAGCCTCGACGAATTACCGTATTTCCCCTCTCCCCTTGCGGGAGAGGGTTGGGGTGAGGGGAGCATTCCTTCCTCTTCCGTCATCCTGGAGCGTAGCGAAGAATCCATGCGAGATTTTCCCCGCGTCTTCGCCGTCTGGATCCTTCGCTTTGCTCAGAATGACAAGAGAAACAGAGGCAAGGATAACGGAAAGGGACGACAAACAAAATTCTTCCTAACGCAGCCTAATAATGTCCCAAAAAATGTAACGAATTAGTTGACTTCTACAATCGCAAATATCGCATAGTTTTTGCGCCGAACTGTAGGAAAAAGCTATATGGAGCGATAAGTAAGTTTTCAGAGCGAGTTTAAGCGCGGCCTCAAATTCCAGACGACAGCTTGCTTAGCGTTTGCTTTAGCAGAGCGTCGAAGCTCTCTTCTGAGTCTGTCTTGACAGAAGATATCGCTCGTAGAACGTCGGCTTTTTGGTATCCGAGATTTGAAAGCGCAGAGATAACGTCGTTCACAACGCCGGATTTTGAAATTGCGAGCGGAGCGGCGCCGTCGATAGCTTCGATTTTTCCAACGATTTTATCTTTCAGCTCCGTAATTATGCGAGTCGCAAGCTTTGCTCCGACCCCGTCCGCTCTCGTGAACGTATCCTTATCGGACGTTAGAAAGGCGTTGTATATGTCTTCGTCTGAAAGGGCGGACAAAATTGCGATCGCGACTTTTCCTCCGACTCCTTGCACCGACGTTAGAATGTTGAACCAAAATCGCTCTCGTTCGGAGATAAAACCGTACAACGTCCACGCGTCTTCTCTAACGTTTAATACGGTGAAAATTTGGATTGCCTCGGAATTCTCGCGAGCTTCGTTCAACGTTCGCGCGGAGCAAATCGCGGAATATCCCACGCCGTTCACGTCGACGACGATTGAATTTTCCGCGATCGCCGCGACTGTTCCTTTTAAATACGATATCATCCCGCCGCCGTGTAAAACGTTTTGTGGTGCGCGTCGCAAATCGCGATCGCTAGAGCGTCCGCCGCGTCGAGCTTCACGTCGCCGCAATTTAACAATTTTTGAACCATTACCGACACTTGATCCTTAGTCGCGCGTCCCGTCCCTACCACCGACTTTTTTATCTTATTTGGAGCGTATTCGCAAACTTTTAGTCCTAAAACGCCGAGACAACAGATCGCCGCTCCGCGAGCCATTCCTAATTTTAGCGACGAAAAAGAGTTTGAATTGACGAAAACTTCCTCTATCCCCGCTTCTTCCGGCGAATAACGTTCGACTACGTCCGATAATTCTTTGAAAATTCGCCCAAGTCGCGAGGCGATATTCTCCGAAGGCGACGACGCGATCGTTCCGTGAGCGACGTGTTTCAAATAAAATCCGTCGTAATCTATTACTCCCCAACCGGTGATATGCAATCCTGGATCGATTCCTAAAATTCTAGACAACGTCGCTTCCTTTTATAGAACGAGCTATATCATAGGTCGTCGGCAAAGACAAACGCTCCTCTTGTCGTTTCGCAGTCGCAAAGATAAATTTAGCGATCAAACCGAGGTCGACGAATGACAAAAATAGAGTCGCTTTATAAAAACGCCGTTTTTCTCGCTCCCATGGCCGGAGTTACGGACGCTCCGTTTCGCGATCTCGTCGCAAGTTTCGGAGCGACGGCGACAACGTCTGAAATGGCGGCGAGCGAGGCGTTGGTGAGAAATAGCGAGAAAACGCGAAAGCGGCTTGAAAGCAAAGACGGAAATCTCTGGCAAGTCGTCCAGATTATGGGAGCGGATCCCAAAAATATGGCCGAATCGGCAAGGATCGCCGAGAGTTTCGGAGCGGACGCAATCGACGTAAACATGGGATGTCCCGCTCGCAAAATAGTTTCAAACGAATCCGGCTCGGCTTTGATGAAAAATGAAAAGCTCGCCGTAGAAATAGCGGAATCCGTAGCGAAAGCCGTAAAAATTCCGGTTACGGTAAAAATGCGGCTCGGGTGGGACGCTCAACATATCAATTTTTTATCGCTTGCGAAAAAGTTTGAAGAAGTCGGCGCGCAAGCGCTGGCGATTCATTGCAGAACTCGCGCGCAGATGTATAGCGGAAAGGCCGACTGGACGGCGATCGCAGAATTAAAAGACGCTATAAAAATCCCCTATCTCTGCAACGGCGACATAAAATCTGGAGAGGACGCGGCGCAGGCTTTGACGGAATCGCGAGCGGACGGAGTAATGATCGGACGAGAGGCGCTTGGAAAACCGTGGATATTGAATCAGATTATGAAATTTCTAGAAAGCGGCGAAATTGTTCCTTCGCCGTCTCTTGAGGAGCAATTTCAAATAATCATGAACCATTTTGAAGCCGTTATGAATTTTTACGGCGAAAATCGCGGGATTAAACTATTTAGAAAGCATTTTTGCTATTATAGCGGCGGGTTAAGCGGAGCTTCAAGTTTTAGGGAAACGATAAACCGAGCGGAAGACGTTTCGTTCATAAAAAACTGCGTCGAAGACTTTTATAAAGGGCGTTTTAAGGCTATTTTATAAGCCTGCGAAAAGGAAGCTATGCTTGATTCTACGGAAAATTCGGAAGTCGGTTTTTCAAAAATGATTGAAAAACGATTGGAGGAGTATTTTGACATGCACAAAGGCGGCGAGATTCCTCCAGGATTGTATCGCCGCGTTTTGACGGAGGTCGAGCGGGCTTTATTCGATACGACGATCAAACGTTCGAAGGGAAATCAGCTCAAAGCGGCTAAAATGCTTGGAATAAACCGCGGCACGCTGCGAAAGAAAATAACTAATCTGGGAGGAAACGATATTTAGTTTCTTTAAAAGAGCGCTCGCTTTCTTTAAAAGACCAAAAGCGCGGAATTTCTTAACGCGGTTGTTTTTCATTCTATCCGCGGTTTCGTGCGGGGCTACGTATTTGCTATTTTCAAGAGCGGATTCGTATAACGGCGCTTCGACGGCTTTAATTACTACTCTTTACCTCGACGTCGTTTGCATTCTTATCTTGTTTTTATTAAGCGGCAATAGGCTCCTGGAATTGTGGGCTGAAAGGCGAAGCAAAGGCTCTAGACTGACGCTTCGGCTGATATATACGTTCTCGCTGCTGTCCATAATTCCGTCCGTAATGATGTGCGTTTTTTCGACGTTCTTTTTTCACAACGGCATAGAGTCATGGTTTAACGAACGCAACAGAACGACGCTTCGAGAGTCGTTAAACGTCGCGGAGCTATATTTAGCCGAACACAAGCGAAACGCGTTAAACGACTGCGTCGCCATATCTAAGGCGTTGGAGTATCACGTTGAAAACATATACTCAAATTTAGACGACGAGCAATTTTCCAAAAGAATCAGCTTCTTGTTAGACGACTTGTGCGGATTAAAAAACATAGACGCCGCTATTCTTTTAGATTCAAATTTTCGCGTAATAGCTCATTCGAAATATAGCGTCTCGCTTCATTTTTTAAACGTCGGCTATAAAAATATAGAAGCGACGAGAACTTCCGACAACAAAGGAGTCGTTCTAGACGCAAGTTCGTCGGAAGAAAAAAGCATAATAACCGCGGCGTGTTTTAGAAATGCGGACGAATATATGTACTTGATCGTCGAAAAAAACGTCGATTCAAATATATTGTCGCAGGCGAACAACGCGAGAACCGCATACGAAGAATTTTTAAAGATGCTTAAAGATCGCGGTTTAATGGAAGTCGCGTTTATAATTATATTCTTGGCCGTCGGAATTTTGCTTTTAATCGCGTCAATCGCCGTAGCTCTCGCCTATTCGTGGCGAATTGTAAAACCGATAGGCAATCTCATCGACGTGTCGGAAGACATTATCAACGGCAATATGAAAGCGCGAGCGAAAGAGGACGGAGAATACGAGGAAATCGCGCTGCTTAGCAGAACGTTTAACCATATGGTGGAACGAGTCGACGAACAACGCGAAGATCTTCTTGAAATTAATAAAGAACTCGACGAAAGGATAAAATTTACCGGAAGCGTTTTAGCGGGCGTTTCGTCCGGCGTAATAGGCGTGGACAGCAACGCAATATATATATGGAACGCCGCCGCCGAAAAACTTCTCGGCGAAAAAATCATTTTCGGAGAGCATATCGGCAATATTTTCCCCGAAGCGGCGGAAATGTTAAAGCAAAAGGAGATTTCTTCCGTTCCGCAGGAGATTCAATTTAAAAAAGGCTCGAACGTTTCGCTGTTTTCGATAAAAATTGAAAATATCGCGTCGCCAAACGACGGCAGATTCGTTATTACCTTCAACGACTTAACCAATATGATTATGGCTCAAAAAAAAGCCGCGTGGTCGGAGATCGCTAGAAGAGTCGCCCATGAAATAAAGAATCCTTTAACCCCGATTCAGCTGTCCGCGGAAAGAATAAAACGCAAATATCTTCCGCAAATCACAACAGATAACGACACTTTTTCGGGATTAATCGACGTGATAATAAGACAGGTCGGCAATATAAAAAGATTGATCGACGAGTTTAATTTTTTCGCGAGATTGCCGGAGCCTAATTTAAAAGAATGCGATTTGCGAGAAATATGCCGACAGGCCGTTTTCCTGATGCAAAATTCCGATTGTAAAACGGAAATAATATTTCTACCTGACGAAGAAAACGATTATACTATAAAAGCCGATGAACGCATGTTGTATCAGTGTATGCTTAATCTAATACAAAATTCCGTCAACGCTATGGCGGCCGCAGAAAAAGAAAATCCGAAAACGTGGATTTCTCTAACTCGAACTTCAAACGAAGTAAGAGTCTTCGTAGAAGACAACGGTCCAGGCTTTCCTAAGGAAAAAATGGAATCTCTAGCGACTCCTTATTTTACTTTAACTCCAAAGGGGACCGGTTTAGGATTATCAATAGTGAAAAAAATAGCGCAGGATCATAAAGGCGAATTATCTTTTGGATCAAGCGAACGCGGCGGAGCAAAAGTAACTTTGTCTCTTCCGCTGCCGACGGAGGTAAAGAAATGAGCGGCGAAACTATATTAATCGTCGACGACGAAGCCGAAGTTAGGTCTCTTATGGCCGGAGCTTTGGAAGACGAAGGGTATAAAACCATCTTAGCGAAAGACGGTCATGAAACTGCGATGGCGTTAAAGAACTCGTCGCCGGATTTGATATTTTTGGATTTATGGATCGGCGACGACGAATCCGCGGGTTTAAAAATTCTCGAGAAAATTAAAAAAACGCGTATGGAAATTCCCGTCGTTATGATTTCTGGACATGGAACGATCGACGTAGCGGTGCAAGCGATCCGAAACGGCGCTTTCGACTTCGTCGAGAAGCCGTTCGTTATAGACCGTCTGCTCTTAACCTGCAAACAGGCTCTGGAAATTCGTCGATTGCAAAAAGAAAACTCCGCTTTAAAGCTAAACAAATTCGACATAGACGTTTTTTCCGTTGGAACGTCTCAGTTCGCGACTTCGATAAAATCCATGTTGGAAAAAATCGCCTCCGCCAACAGTAGAGTCTTTATAAAAAGCAAAATCGGAATAGGAGCGGACGCGCTGGCTTACGCGATTCATAAAAACTCCGCTCGCAAAGACTTGCCGTTTATTTGCGTAAACTGCGCTCGCGACGAGGAAAAAGACTTCGACGCGAAATTTTTCGGCGGAGAAAAAAGATACGGCCTTATCGAAAAAGCCGACGGCGGAACTTTGTTTTTGGAAGACGTAGCGAAGTTACATGCGAATTCTCAGGCGAAGCTGCTGCAGTTTTTGCAAAGCGGATTCTATCCGGCCGGAAGCAGAAAAGCTCATTCCGACGCGAGAATAATTTGCTCTTCGAACGAAGAAGGCGATTTATCGTCGTCTCCAAAATTCAGCCGCGAGTTATTTTATCGTCTAAACGTCGTCAATATAGACGCGCCGAATTTAAAAGACAGACGCGAGGACATTCTTCCGATAATCGACTACTATTTATCGAATTCAGAGGCTATCTTCGGATTAAAAGGCAAAAAGTTTACGGAAGACGCTATTGCGATTTTGCAATCCTACGATTGGCCTGGAAATGTATATCAGCTGAAAAACGCAGTCGAAAGCTCGTTGATTCACTCTATAAAATCCAAAGAGATGGACAAAAATGATTTGCCGTCGGAATTAACGTCGAGCGCGAAGGATAAATTCGCCTCGCTAAACGTCGCGAAACTTATCTCGCTTCCAATAAAAGAGGCGAAAGAATTTTTCGAGTCCGACTATTTGCGAGCGCAACTCGATAGATTCTCCGGCAGCGTGTCGCGAACGGCCAGATTTATAGGCATGGAACGCTCCGCTTTGCATCGCAAATTAAAAGCGTTGGGAGTCGTCGCGGAAAAACGCGCCGCGAAAAAGTAGGAAGCCGTTTTCGCGTTAGCGGCGACGTTATTTTCGAACGAAAAAAATTGATCGAGACGGCGGCGGCGTTTATAATGTCGCCGGTTTTCATGAAAGATACATAATTGAATCCGTCTAAGTTAGTGAGCCTTCCTAAAGAGCGAGAGATGCGAGTATTGCCTCATAATATCGAGGCGGAACAGTCTCTGCTTGGTTCGATAATGCTGAACAACGAATACTTTGAGAGCGTCTCGGAGTTTCTCCTGCCGACGCATTTCAATACGCCGATCAACGGAAAAATTTTCGAGGCCGTCGGCAAATTAATATCGCAAGGATCGGCCGCGAATCCGATAACTCTAAGAGCGTATTTTGAAGAAAAAGACGAGTTAAAAGAAGTTGGCGGCGGAAGCTATCTAGTCCAATTAGTAAACTCGGTGGTCTTTATGGCCGGAGCCGTCGACTACGCTAAATTAATATACGATATGTATTTGCGGCGGCAGTTAATTCTAATCGGCGAAGGCATATCTTACGAAGCGGCCAATTTTGATATTAACGTTAAAACTTCGGATCAAATAGAAAGCGCCGAAGCGAAACTCTACGAACTTTCGACTTCAAATAGACAAGGCGGATTCGTTCCATTTTCAGGAGCTTTAATAAACGCGTTTGGCGTGATTGAAAAAGCTTATCAAAGCGATAAGAGCATCATCGGGATTACCAGCGGATTCGTCGATATCGACAGATGGATCGGCGGTTTAAACAGATCGGACTTAATCATACTCGCCGGCCGACCGTCTATGGGAAAAACCGCTCTCGCGACGAATATCGCCGTCAACGCCGCAACCGCGTCCATGAAAAAAACGGAAGGCGGCGGGAAAGTCGCGTTTTTCTCGCTTGAAATGTCGTCGGAGCAGTTAGTTACGAGAATTTTAGCCCAAGAATGCGGAATTCCATCGGAAAAAATCAGAAAAGGCGAGATAAGAGAGGAAGATTTTTCAAAACTCGTCGAAGCAAATAAGAAAATAGCGGACTTACCTCTATATATAGACGATACGCCGGCGTTGACTATCTCGGCGGTAAGAACGAGGGCTAGAAGGTTGCAACGCAAATGCGGCGTCGACATGATAATCGTCGATTATCTGCAATTGCTTCATGGAAGCGACGGACGCGGCAACGAAAATCGAGTGCTTGAGATTTCCGAGGTCACAAGATCGCTGAAAGCTTTAGCCAAGGAGCTGAACGTTCCGGTGATAGCGCTTTCGCAATTGTCTAGAGCCGTGGAGGCGAGAGACGACAAGCGACCGCAATTATCGGATCTTCGAGAGTCTGGTTCTATCGAACAAGACGCGGACGTGGTAATGTTCGTTTATCGAGAGGAATATTATGAAGCCAGACGCGAGCCGTCGATCACCGATAAAGACAAGCACGACAAATGGGTCTCGAAAATGGCGGATATATACGGCCTAGCGGAAGTTATATTCGCAAAACAGAGACACGGCCCTATCGGAACGGTGCGCTTGTTTTTCGACGGAAGATACACTAAATTTGACAACCTATCTGAAAGAAAAGAGAACTAGAGTGGATTACATAAAAAACGCCCTTAGTAAAGTCGAGCCGCAAATTCTCGCGGCTTCAGTTATTAATTTAGACAATCTTGCAAAAAATTATTGGCAAATAAAAGACGAACTTTCTTATGAAACTGAATTAACCGCCGTTGTAAAAGCCGATTCTTACGGCTTTGGAGCAATTCCGGTTAGTCGGAGACTATATAAAGAAGGCTGCCGCGCGTTCTGGGTCGCGACGATAGAAGAAGGAATCGTCGTAAGAAAGGCTCTGCCAAACGACGCGGAAATTTTCGTTTTGAGCGGAATAATGAGCGGAGCGGAGGACTTAGCCGTAGGATACGGCCTCGCGCCGGTTTTAAACAACGATTATCAATCAAATTTGTGGATTGATTATGGAAAAAAGACAAACAGAAAATTAAACGCGGTAATCCAAGTCGACACGGGAATTTTCAGAAACGGCTATTCGTATAGAGATATCGATAAACTTGGCGATATAAGAAAAAACTTAAACGTAGTCTGGATTATGAGCCATCTAGCGTGCGCGGACGAGCTGAATCATCCCTTAAACAAAATCCAATTAGGGCGTTTTAGAAAAGTATTGAAACATTTTGACGGAGCGAAAGGCTGCCTTTCCGCGACAAACGGCATATTCCTAGGGAAAGATTACTTTTTCGACGCGGTCAGGCCTGGAAAAGCTTTGTATGGTTTTTCAATTCGCAAAGATAGAATCGGATCGATGACTCCGGTTATGGACGTTTTCGCAAGAATCGTCCAAATAAACCGTTTGCAGGCCGGCGATACTATCGGATACGGAGCGACTTTTACCGCGGATCGCGATATGACGACGATAACGATCGGAATCGGATACGCCGACGGATTTATGCGAAAATTTTCGGGCTTCGGGCATGGATTTTTAGGCGGCAAACAAATGCCTATGGTCGGCAGAATTTCTATGGATTACTGCGTGTTAGACGCAAGCGAAGTCGATGAATCTTATCTAGAAATTGGGAATTGGGTCGCTCTGACAAACGATTCGGACTATACTCTCGAAAGATGGGCGTTGGAGCTTAACACTCTCCCCCATGAAATCGCCTGTCGATTTGGGTCAAGGGTGAAGAGAGTTTATATCGGAGAAGCATAGTTTGAATATAATAAAAGCGAGCGGCGATGGAATTTAATAGTCCTCTGTGGTCGATTCCTTTTTTGGGAATCATTCTTTCGATGTCGTTTTTGCCGCTGTTATGTCCGAAATTCTGGCGGAAATACGATTCCTGCGTACCGTTGTTTTGGACGGCGGCGTATTTGTTTTGCGTCGCGTATTTTTTCGGCGTTAAACAAATTGTTCCGGCGGTTCTAGAACCGATAATAACGGATTATCTACCGTTTATAATTTTGATCGCGTCGCTTTATATCGTTTCCGGCGGAATTTTTGTTGATTTTCCAAGAGGATACGGACCGTTTTTTAACACGGCGTTTCTGTTTTTCGGAAGCGTTGTCGCAGGATGGATCGGAACGACCGGAGCGGCGGCTTTGTTAATTCGTCCGTTTTTGCGAGCGAACTCCGGCCGCGCTTACTCGACGCATTTAATGGTTTTCTTCATATTCCTCGTCGCAAATGTCGGCGGAGCGGCTACGCCGTTGGGCGATCCTCCGCTTTTCATGGGATTTTTGAAAGGGATAGATTTTTTCTGGTTCATAAAACACGTATACCCGTTTTTGATTGGAACGACCTTAACGCTTTGCGCGTTGTTTTTCATAATAGATTATATTTTGTTTAAAATTGATCTTGGAATTGAATACGAGAAAAGGACTGACGAGCCGATTTTTAAAATTGAAGGCTTGCGGAACGTCGGTTTAATAGCCTTAATCCTTCTAACCGTCATTTTATGCAATTTCAAAGGCGGATTCGTTTTGTTTGGAGAGAATTTTTCTTATTCCTCGATTCTAAGAAACTTCATACTATTAGCCGTCGCTTTTCTTTCGCTAAAAATCACTCCGTCTGAAATCAGAGAGAAAAACGATTTTTTATTTGATCCGATAAAAGAAATTGCCGAATTATTTGCCGGAATTTTCATAACGGTCGCTCCAGTCGTTCATATATTGTCGCAAGGAACCCATGGAACCTTTGCTCCTTTGTTTAATTGGATAGCCCCTAACGGAGAGTTCGCGGCGAGCAAATGCTTCTGGGTCAGCGGGATGCTGTCCTCGATTTTGGACAACGCCCCGACGTTCTTGATTTTCTTCTACCTAACTTCCGGCGATCCAAATATTCTTATGACGCTGAAATCAAACGTCTTGACGGCGATTTCTATTTCCACCGTATTCATGGGAGCCTTGACTTACGTCGGCAACGCTCCAAATTTAATCGTAAGATCGGTGTCTGTAAAACATGGTCTAAAAGTCCCGTCGTTTTTAGGATACATAGTCTGGTCGGCGACGATATTAGGACCGATTTTCTTTGTGATCTCGCGGTTTTTGTAGAGAAAGCTAGATTTTTTTGCTATTGCTTCGTCGCTCCGTTTCTTGCAATGACGAAAAAAGGAAGGCGTTGAATGAACTATCCTCTGAAAGAAAGAAGCGGCGCGATCTAGTAAGGGCGAATGATTATTCGCTCTTACAACTGCCGTATTCCGTCCTTCTCTCCGCTTAGTTTTCTTCAAAGAACCTGAGCAAAGAAACGTCTCGATTTCTCAGGATAAAATCCCGTTCCGCCTTAAAACGTCCGCCAAAATACGCGTGGCTCGCTCGGATGTATCGGTCTTGCTCGTAGGTATAGACGGCTTCGCAGAGAACGTCTAAAACCAATTCGCCGTTTTCCTCTCTCAGACCGTAAATCGTATAGTACTCTTCGTCGTTCGTGAGATATTTTGCTATTTCTTCCGAACAATAGAAATTGTTCGCCAAATACGCGCGTCTGCGTATGCAACTCGTCGATTTTCCCCGTTTTTCGTAGGCGATCGGGTCTGATACTCGATGATACCAATGCAACATCTCGTGAAAAACGATTTCTCCGAACGACATTTTGTGTTTCGAGCAGTCGAGAGCGGACAAAACGACTCGGTCGCTTTTTCTTACGTTCAGAACGTAGCGAAGGCCGTCGTAGGAGGAATGATTCGCCTCGCCTTTCGTGAACAAAAACAACGCCCTTTGCGGCCTATGCGGCGCGGTTTTGTACTTCGTCAGCAACGCGCGGATTAGTCGGCAAAAGGTCGGAGAATCGGTCATCAGGTAAATTATGTTAGTCAGCTCGCGTTCGTCGAGTTTCACAATTTGAGCCGCTCCCGTAAGAACCACGCCGCTAAATTGGCCTTTTATTTTTAGGCATAATCCTTTGTGACCGTGGAAAAAATCTTCGACCGCATCTATGCAAGTTTTCATAAACTCGTCCGTTAAAGCCCTTCTATTTTGTTCCAAAGTCTTCGACGAATCCCAAGTTTCATTTAGGTAATACTCAGTTTCTCGCTCGTTTAGCAGGAGGCCGTTTTTTATTTTTAAAGCGGGAACGTTTTTTGGTATAGGAACCAAAACTTCGTCGTATTTTTCTTCGACAAACGGAAGCGACTCGCGTTTTTTCTCCGCGTCCGGCGCAAAATAAAGCGCGAAGCAAAAAATCAATACGATCGCGATTACTCTTTTCATATCTTCCCGCCGACGACCATTAATTAAAAACCTCTCGCATGACAATCGTTTTTTTCGCGCTATTATAAATTCTGATTTTAACGGGATTTGTTATGGAAGACGATAGTTTGTTTTACGCGGCGATAAAAGACGCGACTCCGATGATGTCTCAATACTTCGCGGCGAAGTCGCAGTACCCCGGGTGTTTGCTGCTGTTTCGCATGGGGGATTTTTACGAGCTATTCTTTGACGACGCAAAAGTCGCTTCCTCAATATTGAACATCGCGTTGACTCGCCGCGGGAAGCACCAGGGCGAGGACATTCCGATGTGCGGCATTCCCATAGCGACTCTGGACGCTTACGTCGGGCGATTGGTGAAATACGGCCAGAAAATCGCCATATGCGATCAGGTGGAAAGCCCGGAAGACGCTAGAAAACGCGGCGGAAATAAAGCGTTAGTAAGACGAGAAGTCACGAGAATTCTAACCGCCGGAACGCTGATCGAAGAAAACTTGTTAAGCTCAAAGCAAAATAACTTCTTAACGTCGATCGTCCCAGACTTTTGCCGAAAAACGGGCAAGGTAAAAACCGTCAGCTTCGCGGCCGTCGATATTTCCACCGACGATTTCTTTGTAAATACCTGCGTAGCGGACGAGTTCTTCGGAATTTTGGAAACCTATAAACCGAAGGAAATATTAATTCCAGCCGGCGCGGAAAAGTCCGAATTTATGAAATCCGTCGAATCTTACGCCGACGGCGCGACGATAACGCCTCTGCTGGATTCAAAATTTAATCCGATTCTCGAAAAAGAAAGGTTAGAAAAGTACTTTAAAGTCAATACGTTAGATAGTTTTGGTATAAAACTCGCGGGAGAGTCGGCGGCATGCGGAGCCGTTTTGGAATATTTGTTGATCACTCAACGCGATAATTTCTCTAGCCTGCCGCCTCCGAAGAAAGTTTCGTTCTGCGATTATCTGATCATCGATCCCGCAACCGCAAAAAGCTTGGAGATTACGACTTCATGTCGCGGCGAGTACGAAAACAGTCTGCTTGGGACGATCGATCGAACGAAAACGGCTTTCGGGTCGCGAGCGCTCGCCGGAAGGATATCGATGCCGCTCGTGAATAAGGATTTGCTAGAAAAGCGTTTGGAATGCGTCGAATTTTTCGTAAAAAACGAAAAGCTCGCGAGATTGATTCAAGACAATCTCTCCGAATGTCCCGATTTAGAAAGAGCCGTCGGAAGGATAAAGTTTAATAAATTTTCTCCACGAGATTTAGGCGATATTCGAGAATCTTTGCGAGTAATCTGCGCCGTAAAAGATCTTTTTAAAGATGCGGAAGCGCCAAGCGAAGGAGAATATCGCGTTGAAAAGCTTAGAAATTTTAATGAATTGTTAAATTTGCTAAAAACCGCTTTGATCGAAAAACTACCGGCGACCGCTTCCGCTCGCGAAATTATCGCCGACGGATATTCTAAAGAATTGGACGAGCTAAAACGTCTAAAAGATCGCGGCGAGGACTTAATCGCGGACTTGCAATACAAATATATTCATGAAACTGGAATCAGCGCTCTAAAAATCCGCAGCACCGCCGGTTGGGGTTGGTACGTCGAAGTCCCAATGTCGCTAAATAACAAAA
>JAISHN010000101.1 GCA_031262635.1 Holosporaceae bacterium | reverse complement strand
TCTTTTCTTCGATTACGTTTAACGGAGCCGGCAAAGCTCCGGCTCTTAACAACAAAGCAAGGTCGCGAGCTCTTTCGACGGAGAAGTCGCCGGTAATTCTGCCAGAACCTCCGGTTATTGGAGTCTGGATCACAGGAGCGCTACTGATTTCGTTATCCAAAACGATGGCGAATCTCTTGCCGACGTTGTCTCTAGTCGCGTCGCCAAATTTTTTCGCGCCGATTTTGTTGAATCTAAAGCTAACTTCGGGACGATTGTATTCGTCGTAGCCGATTCCCGCGTCAATCAAAGTCTCTCCGCCGACTAAAACCTGCTTTTTCACGGCGATATATTTTCCGCTTTCAGAAGACTCGAGATAAATGCAGCCGACCGGAGCGATCGCGCTCTTTCGATCCGTGATTTCAGGAGCGGTTTCGTCGACGAGTCTGAACGTCATTTTTGCGGTGCGTCCTAGTAATTCCTTGACGTGGGAAGGATCCTGTAGTCCTGGAATCTGCAGAAGGATTCGGTCGTCGCCCTGTCTTTGTATGTTAGCTTCGCGAGTTCCGGTCTCGTCGACTCTTTTGCGAACGATTTCTATAGAACGATCTACCGCGTCGTATTGTCTCTTTTTAATCGCTTCTTCGGTTGGAGTCATTGTCACGCGAGTTCCGACGATTTCGACTTTAACGTCTGGATCGATTGAAACGAGAGAAGCTCTCGCTTTTCCAACTTTAGACGCGTCTTTGAGATCAAACTCAACTTTGTCTTGGCCTTTCGCTATAGCCTTTGGAAAGTTCGAGCCGTAGGGAATAGAGTCTTTTCTCAACGTAGATCTCGTCGCGTCTAGAATCTGATTCAGATAATCGTTTTTTACGCTCTCTAAATCAACTTCTAACAAAAGATGAGCGCCGCCTCGCAGGTCTAATCCAAGACTTACTTTTTGGTTAGGGCACCAGTCGGGAAGTTTCTTTAAAAAACTCTGAGGAAGAATATTAGGCAGAGAAAATAAAATACCGAAAGCGCACGCGCACGCTATTAAAACTTCCTTCCATTTTGGAAAATTCATACGATGCTCCTATTAGTTTTTATTGTTTTTTCTTTAACGGCGCTTTTTTGGCGATAGTCTTCTTTACCGCAGACTGTTTTACGTCATCGGAAACTTCGGTTTCTTCCTTGCCCAAATCTGAGCCTTTCTCAAGAACTTCCGCTACGGAGCTTTTTAAGACTCTCACGCGAACTCCTTCTGAAATCTCCAGAGAAATTTCTTTTTCTGTTACAATCTTGTGGACGGTTCCCAAAACCCCGCCGGCGGTTACGACTTTATCGCCTCTTTTAACGGCGTTTATGGTTTCGCGTCTTTTTGCTTCGCGTTTCTGTTGAGGCCGCATAATAAGAAAATAAAACGCCAAAAACATTAAAACGATCGGAGTCAGAGATCCCATCAAGCCAGCCGGTTTCGCCGCCTCGTTTGCAGGAGGCGTTGTCGTCGTTGTTTGCGTTGTCGCGCTCATAAATTATTCTCCACTATTGAGTTCGTTGTTGATTAATTGGTCTTCCAGCGGCCTTTGATCTCGCACCGCCAAAATACTTTTCAGGATCCACCGGAGTTTTATTCTTTAAAACCTCAAAATGCAACTGAGGTCCTCCGACGGCCTCTCCAGTTTTTCCAACCGTTCCTATAATGTCTCCAGCGTTGACCGCCGCTCCGCTCTTAACCTTCATTTCGTTAAGATGAGCGTAGGACGTTATTAAGTCGTTATCATGCTGAAGAATTACGGTGTTTCCAAATTCTTCTAACTTATTCCCCGCGTATATCACTTCTCCGTCTGCGGCCGCTTTAACCGGAGTTCCAAGCGCGGCTTTTATATTGATTCCGTCGTTTGAAATACCGTCTTTAACGTCGCCGAATCTAGAGATCACCTTTCCGTCGACCGGACGGATCATTTTACCTGGAGCGGCGGCCGTTGGTTTTACCTTAGAAACTCCAGTCGCGCTTTTCGTTACTTTTGGAGAAGACAACAGTTCTTCCTGCTCGTTGAATCCTACTCCTCCGACTTTAGACGACGGGATAGACGACGCTCTGCCTTTGCTTTTCATTACTCCGGCGAATTCTTCGTCAAGTTCGTTTTTTTCTTTCGCTTTTTCAGCTTGCTCGTATTGAGCCATCATATCGTCTGCGGCCGCGTCTTGCGGAGTCTCCGCAGGCAGCTGCAAAATCTGGCCTCTTTTTACTTTATAATAAGGAGGCTTGACTCCGTTTAACTCGGCTAAGTTATACGGATCGATGTTAAATTTACTTGCGACTTCAAATATCGTTCTTTCGTCTTGGACGGTATAATAAAGCGGCCTTGCTTCGGCGGCCGCAGCGTTTGCCTCTGTTTTGGAAGAAGCGGCCGGAGTCGCGGTATCTGCTCCAATTTCAGTATATCCTCCGCTCTCGTCCAGTTTTATATCGACCGGAGAAAGCTCTCCTCTTTCACACCCAACCATGACAAGTAAAGCCGCGCAGCTCAGCCCAATTAATTGCTTACACATTTGACGCAAATAATTCCTCCAACTCGCTCGAGCATTCCAAAAAGTCATTTCTGCCCTTCAAAGGAGTTATTGTAACGTAATTCTCCTTTTCTACAAGAACAATATCGGAATTCGCATTTTTGTCGTTTTCTTTTCCTAACGCTTTGTAATCTGGATGTATCCAATAATACGTCCGTCCGTCGGGATCTTTTCTTTCCATAATCTGATACGCTACGTTTAGTTGTCCCTGTTCCGCAATTTTGATTCCTTTTACTTCTCCAAAAGGAACGCACGGCAGATTAATGTTCATACAAACTCTATCCGGCCATGAAAACGACATTAATTTTTTTATAATCGCGGGAAGAAAATGATCCGCTAACGCAAATTTTGCGGGCGTTTGTCCGTTTTGATCGCGATGTTGGCTGACGGCTAGCGCTTTTATTCCTTGAGCGGCGGCCGCAAGAGCGGCTCCTACGGTGCCGGACATTCCTATGAAATCCGCGACGTTTTCTCCGTGATTTATGCCGGATAATATCAAATCCGGTTTTTTATCGCCTAAAATATGCTCTAAAGCAATGAAAACGCAGTCCGCCGGAGTTCCAGAGACGGAAAATTTTCTAGGAGAAATCTCGTTGACTCGCAAAATTGAATTAAACGTAACGGAAAAGCTCTTTCCGCTTTGCTCTAGCTCGGGAGCGACCACCCAAACGTCCGGCGTAATAGAATTTGCGACGCGTTCCAACGCTTTAATTCCCGCGGCATTCACGCCGTCGTCGTTTACAATCAAAATTCTCAATCCCGACAACGCGGCCTTGCTAATCATCTTAACCAAGCTCCTTAACTCCATTCATATACGGTATCAATACTTCGGGAATCGTTACTTTTCCGTTAGCAAGTTGATAATTTTCTAAAATAGCCACAATTGTCCTGCCAATCGCCAATCCCGATCCGTTCAAAGTGGAAACAAAACCTTTTTCAGACTCGTCTTTATATCTGGCCGCCATTCTTCTCGCTTGAAACTGTCCGCACAACGAACAGCTAGAAATCTCGCGATACGTATTTTCGCTTGGAATCCAGACTTCTAAGTCGTAGGTCTTTTCCGCCGAAAATCCCATGTCTCCAGTAGACAATAACATAACGCGGTAGGCAAGCCCTAATTTTTTAAGGATAGTTTCGGCCGCTTTGGTCATTCGCTCGAGTTCTTCTTCTCCTTTTTTAGGATGAACGACGCTCACAAGCTCGACTTTTGAAAACTGATGATTGCGGATCATGCCGCGATTGTCGCGACCGGCCGCCCCCGCTTCCGATCTAAAGCACGCCGAATATGCCGCCATTCTTATAGGCAGTTTCGCCGCGGGAATAATCATATCGCGAACCATGTTGGTTAACGAAACTTCGGCGGTTGGAATAAGCCATCTTCCGTCGGTGGTTTGAAACGAATCCGCGGCGAATTTTGGCAACTGGCCGGTTCCAAACATGCACTCGGAATTTACTAGAAACGGAACGCCGATTTCTTCGTAGCCAAACTCTTTAGTATGAACGTCGAGCATAAAATCTTTCAACGCTCGCTCGAGTTTCGCGACTTGACTTCGCAGAATCGTGAATCTACTGCCGGAAATTTTTACGGCGTCCGCAAAATCGATCATTCCTAGAGCTTCGCCGATCTCGTAATGCGGTTTTGGCTGGAAATCAAACTTTGGAGGCTCGCCGACTTTTCTTACGCATACGTTAGCCGTTTCGTCCCGCCCTACTGGAACGTTCGCCAGCGGAATGTTTGGAATCGAAGCCAAAAGTTCGTTCAATTTTTCAGCGAAAGCGGCTTCTTCTTTTTCTAATTGAGGAATAGCCTGCTTTATTTCTACCGCTTCTCTCTCTAACGCCGCCGCGTCTTCTCCGTTTTTCTTAGCCGCGCCGATCGCGGACGCGATTTCGTTTCGCCTAGATTGCGTTTGTTGCAACCTGGCTATTACTTCTCTTCTTTTAGCGTCTAAGTCTATGATTTCCGCCGCGACAGGACGAAAATTCCTACTTTCCATAGCCTTGTCGAAAGACTCGGGATTCTCTCTTATTCTTTTTACGTCTTGCATGACTCTAAATATAAAAAACAATGTTTGCGGTAACATAGCGCGTTCGCTCGTTTCCTGCAAATCGAGAAAGAGCCAACCAAAATTATCGAGAAAAGCATAAACGAACATCTGAGGTATCTTGAAAAATCAATCGAAAGCATAGAGCTTCAAATTAAGAAATTGATAAAAGAAAACGCTAAAGATATAGACGAAGTTTTGCAGTCGGAAAAAGGAATAGGAGCTCAAACGTCAGTTATTCTCATTGGCTTATTGCCGGAATTGGGACGCATAGATAATCGACAGATTGCGAAATTGGCGGGGCTTGCTCCAATGGCTAACGACGGCGGCTCGAAGTCTGGAAATCGCTCAATACGAGGCGGTAGATATCGAGTAAGGCCGGCGCTTTACATGGCTTCTATAAGCGCTCTGAGGAGCAATCCGAAAGTAAAGGATTTCTACAAACGACTTAGAGCGCGGGGCAAAAAAACCAAGGTCGCAATCGTCGCCGTTATGCGTAAACTAATCGTAATCCTAAACTCTAAAATTAGACTCTTCTACGAAGGAAAAAACTACTCCTAAAAAAAATACAAATATGGGAGACTAGGCGGGTTTGTAGTATCTTTAGTTATTTAAAAATCTATAAAGCCATATTTAGACGCCCAAATGGAACCACTTCAACTCCTTTAAAATTAAAGAATTGATCGCCGTTATAAACTACGACTCCTTTTGATTTTGGGTCTATTTTTCTGTAGTATTCAATGCTTTTTATAAAATTTATATTGAAAGTCGCGCTCGACTTGATTTCATATAACAAGTCGCCGTCGTTAGACGGTATCAGACAATCTATTTCATGTCCTTTAGCGTCTCTTAAAAAGTATATGCTCTTTCTTTCTCCCCTGTTACATTGAGACTTTAAAAGTTCGTTTATGACAAAATTCTCAAAAATGCTTCCGTAGGCAAAGTGCGTCGCGAGATCCTCAATAGATCTAATGCCAAGAAGGTTGCACAGCACGCCGGTATCGTAGAAATACATTTTTGGCATTTTTACCATTTGCTTATTTATATTTATCGAGTATGGATAAACTAGGTAGACTACATAACTCATCTCAAGAATAGACAGCCATTCTTTTATAGTATGAGAGGATAAGCCGCAGTCGTTTCCAAGGGAAGACATGTTAACAAGTTGTCCTACTCTCCCCGCGCACAACGTCAGAAATCTTTGGAACTGATTGAGAGAAGACACATTTTTAATTTGTCTAACGTCTCTTTGTATGTACGTTTGTATATAACTTGAAAAAAAGTCTGAAGGAGATATGTCCTCGTTGTATAATCTAGGGTAACACCCTTTAAAGATAGCGTCAGGCAGGTTTAAAGAACGACGAGTAAGTATTTCATTGTAACTTAACGGCAAAAGCTCGAGTATCCCGACTCGTCCAGCCAGCGTCTGCGATATTTTTTCGTTTAAAAGAAAATTTTGCGATCCCGTGAGCAAATACTGACCAGGCTTATTTCTTTCATCCGCGATTACTTGAATATATGAAAAAATATCTGGAAAATTCTGAGCTTC
>JAISHN010000094.1 GCA_031262635.1 Holosporaceae bacterium | reverse complement strand
GCCGTTCTAGAGTGGACGGACAGCTACCATGAGACGATGCTGTGCTACACTAACAACATTCCGCAGTCAGACGGAGGAACGCATTTAGCCGGATTTAGAAACGCGCTAACCAGAACTGTCAACGCCTATCTCGCCGAAAATATGAAGAAAGAAAAGGCGAATCCAACCGGCGACGACGCTCGCGAAGGATTGACTTGCATTCTATCGGTAAAAGTCCCGAATCCAAAATTTTCGTCTCAGACGAAGGATAAATTAGTCTCGTCGGAAGTTCGCGGAGTCGTGGAAGGCGTGGTAAACGAAGCTCTGGCGACTTGGTTTGAGGAAAAACCGGCGGAAGCGAAAAAAGTAGCGTCGAAAATCATTGAAGCGGCGGCCGCTAGAGAAGCGGCGAGAAAGGCGAGAGAACTAACTCGTCGCAAAAACTCGCTAGAAATTTCAACGCTGCCTGGAAAATTGGCCGATTGTCAGGAAAAAGACCCGTCGTTAAGCGAGGTGTTTCTCGTCGAGGGAGACAGCGCGGGGGGAAGCGCCAAGCAGGGGCGAGATCGCCGCACGCAGGCTATTCTACCGCTGAGAGGAAAGATTCTGAACGTCGAAAGAGCGCGTTTTGATAGAATTCTCTCGTCTCCAGACATTGGAACGTTGATTTCGGCTATCGGAGCGGGAATCGGCGAAGATTTCAACATAGAAAAAGTCAGATATCACAAAATAATAATAATGACCGACGCGGACGTAGACGGAAGTCACATCAGAACGCTTTTGTTGACTTTCTTCTTCCGTCAGATGCGAGAAGTAATCGACAGAGGCTACCTCTACATCGCTCGTCCTCCGTTATACAGAGTAAAACGCGGGACTTCGCAGGTTTATATTAGAGACGAAAAATCCCTGGAAAACTATTTGCTGGACTCGACCGCGCCAATCGCGTCGCTAAAGCTTCCGAACGGCGAAACGATAGCGTCCAACGATTTGCGAGCGTTCGTTTTAAAGGCTCAGAGAGTTAAAAACGCCGTGTCGCATATAAATAATAAGGTGAACAACGCCGCCTTATTGGAAGCTATGCTGCTTTTCGGAATCGCTAAGAATCACGACTTCTCGCATGACGCTATATGCGATCATATGCGGAAGATCGAATACGGAACATGGAGCGTCGAGACTGGCGAACATGATTATATTTTCCGCAAGTTGCTTAGAAACGTGACCGAAAAATTCGAAGTATCGAAAAATATTTTCGAGTCTCGCGAGATACAAAATCTCTCCGCCGAGCTTGAAACGTTTTCGTTTTTCTCGAACGGAGCGGCGGAATTAAAGATAAAAGACGCGGCGATCGTCGTAAAATCCCCTATAGACTTTTTCGATAAATTCATGGCGAGCGCAAAAAAAGGAATTACGATCAATCGCTACAAAGGTCTCGGAGAAATGAACGCCGACCAGCTCTGGGAAACGACTATAGATCCGAACGCTCGAGTCTTGATGCAGGTAAAATATTCGCACGCGGAAGAAGCCGATCAAATTTTCTCCACGCTGATGGGAGAAATCGTCGAACCGCGGCGAGAGTTTATTCAAGACAACGCCTTGAGCGTCGTCAACTTGGATGCGTAGCGTCAAGCGTAAGAAAATGTTTCTCGCCGCGGCTCGCGGAAAACTTCTGAGTTTTATAACGTCGTGTTCGATATTCTGCATTATCGGCGGATTCTTCATATTTCTGTTTCTGATCCGCGACATGCCGGATCTCAATAACCTAGAAACCAAAGGACGACGAGCAAGCGTTATTTTCGAGTCCTACGACGGGAAAAATATAGCGACCTACGGCGATCTATTCCGCGACGTAGTGAAGATCGACAAGCTGCCTAAATACGTCGGCGAGTCTATAATCGCCATCGAAGATCGCCGGTTTTATCGTCATTGCGGCGTGGATTTTTGGGGAATCGCCCGCGCGATGTTCACGAATCTCGTAAACCGAAAAATCGTTCAAGGAGGCTCGACGCTAACGCAGCAGTTGGCGAAAAATTTGTTTCTGTCGCCTAGCAGATCGGTGAAACGAAAAGTTCAAGAGTTCATTTTAGCCATTTGGCTAGAGAGAAAATTCACGAAAAAACAGATATTGTCGATTTACGTGAATAGAATGTACTTCGGCGGAGGAGCTTACGGAATAGACGCGGCGGCGTACAGATTCTTCGGTAAAAAAGCGTCGAAATTGACGTTATACGAGGCGGCGAAGCTAGCGGGAACGCTAAAATCTCCGACGACGTACTCGCCGTTTTACAGCGTCGAAAAATCTGATCAACGAACCGCGCTGACGTTGTCTTTGATGGTCGAAGAAGGCTTTATTACCGAAAGCGAGATGAAAGAAGCGCTTCTAGAGAAAGAAAGGCTGCGTCGACTGTCTATTCCAATGGATGAAAACCGGTATTTCACCGATTGGGCGATGGAACAAGTTCAAGAGCTTGTCGGAGCCGACGACGAGGACTTAATAGTCCGAACTACGCTTGATTCTAACTTACAAAGAAACGCCACGTACATAATAAGAAACGTGTTGAACGAGTACGGCTTTAAAAACGGAGCCGGACAGATGGCGTTGGTCGCTCTAGACAAAACGGGAGCGGCGCGAGCGATGGTCGGCGGACATACCTACAACACCAGTCAGTTTAACCGAGCGCTAGCTTTGCGCTCCTCGGGCTCGGCGTTCAAATATTTCGTATATTTAACGGCTCTCGAACGCGGCTACGACATTTGGGATCACATCAGCGATCTGCCGATTTCAATAGGCGGCTGGTCTCCGAAAAATTACCATTACAAAAGCGTTGGAAGCTTGAGTGTGTTGGAAGCCTTTACGCGATCCGTAAACACGTGCGCCGTTAGGCTTGCGGAAAGAGTCGGCATGGACGCCATAGCTGAAAAAGCCCAAGCGCTCGGAGTGACTAGCGAGATCGGACTCAATCTTGCCTCTGCTTTGGGAGCGAGCGGCGTAAATTTGCTGGAAATGACGGCGGCTTACGGAGCGACTATGAAAGACGGTCTAAAAATGACTCCGTTCGGCGTTATCAGCATAAAAACAAAACGCGGAAAAGTTTTGTATCGAGCTATAAAAAGAAGAGATACCAGGGTCTTTTCTCGCGAAGTCGCGGAAAAAATGAAAACTATAATGGCGGCGGTTATGGAACGCGGCACTGGAAAAAGAGCGAAACTCCCAATCGTCTGCTACGGCAAAACCGGAACTAGCAACGACAGTCGCGACGCGAGCTTCATAGGATTCGCCTCGCCGCTGGTCGTCGGAGTCTGGACGGGGAACGACGACAACGCGCCGATGAATCAAAAAGTCACCGGCGGCATTCTCCCCGTCCTCGCCTGGCGGAATTTTATGCTCGCCGCGTTCGGGTTCGAAAAACCGAGTCATGAGGTAAAGGCGAAAACCTCCGCTACGCCTGGGGATAAGGAGACAACGCCGCCTCGCGGAAGATCTTCCCAAGCAAGCCCTAAAAAGTCAGAAAAACGCCGCGAGTCGATTCAGAATCTTGCGAGAGAGCTAGTGAGAGGTAGAACTATGTCTTCCTAGATCAGGCATGAAAGACATAGTCATATACAACTTATTGCAAGATTTCAAAAAGGTCGAGTTTACTCGCGAGCGCTAATACTATCTGCGATTCTGTGTAGTCTGTTGTATAGTTCCTCTACCCGTTCCCTGAGTTCGTCAGGCACATTCTCGATAACAGGGGGATTGCCCTATAAAGATATCAAGAGTTCTTTATTAAGGAGCATAAGGACGGACAACCGTAACATTTCAGCGGATTTTGAGTAACATTTTGTTTTTCGATGAAGTCTTGCGAGGTAATACCTCAAAATAGAACTGAATG
>JAISHN010000013.1 GCA_031262635.1 Holosporaceae bacterium | reverse complement strand
CAGCATTTTCAAGCTCGGATGGTATGCTTGCAAGACATTATTTTGTAAAATAAGAAAAATAATTAAGACATTAGTCAGAAGATTACTGAGATGACGCCACAATGGGGTGGAGGAAGGGGTGAGGGGGAATGTTGCTGCCGCTTCGTCATCCTCGAGGCCGCTTGCGGCCGAAGGATCCACACGATTTTTAAGCTTATTCATCATATAGATTCTTCGCTACGCTCAGAATGACGTAAAAGAAAGAATACCTCCGCTTCGATCTAGGGTAACGAATTTTACATTGTTGAAAACAAAAAACCGTTTCTCACGTATAAAAAAGGACGAATATTATTCGCCAGCGCGATATCAAAGCTGCGGCGTGAAGCGCGCGCTCACATAGCCAAGCTCAACTGCTTCTTAGACAGACTTCATGCGATAATACTAAGCCTACGCGCTTCGTCGCTTCGGTTTCTCGCGACGAACAATCTTCCTATAATTCGACGTTTCTATCCCTTATTTTTGTTAAAAGTTTAAAAGCCGCGTCGCGTTCGGCGAGCTTTTTAGAACCTCCGCAGCCCGACGCGGATGCTCCGCAGCCGGAAACCTCAATTTCAAAAATCGGATCGCTCGGCTCTCCCGTCGTTTTCACTAATTTATAGATAGGAAGCTGAGAAGATCTCGCTTGGACGATTTCTTGCAGCTGGGTTTTAGGGTCTTTTTCCTTATAAACGACGTTTTCGATATCGTCTTTCCATAGTTCTGCGATAATTTTTTGAGTCGTTTCAAATCCCGCGTCTAAAAATACAGCGCCAAAAACCGCTTCCATCATATCCGCTATTGCCGACGAATTTTTCCGCTCGGATACAAAAAAATCTTTTGGAATTGAAAAACAATCGATAATTTTCGTTTTCTTCGCCGCGGCGATGAGAAAATCGGTTCCTGCCAGCGCGGCGATTCGCGTCGCAAGCGCTCCTTCGCTGTCCGTCGGAAATTTTTTATATAAAAACCCCGCCAGAGACAATCCTAAAACGCGATCGCCGAGGAGTTCTAGTCTTTCGAAATTTCTACTCGACGTTTTGGAGCCTTTTTTTAATCCTGGGTGAGATATCGCGATCTTGATCGCGTCGGCGTTTTTGAATTCATAACCGATTATTTCTTGGAGTTTTGATAGATTGTCTTTTTGCATGAGATCATTGACGTAAAACGCCCCGCAATCTACTGTATTTTCTTAAAGTAACGGCTATACCTTATGTTCTGCAGCCATCGCCACGGCTCCCAAAGCTTGACTCCGTCGGCTATTGAATGAACGATAAACCAAGCCCGTCCCATTAAGTTTTCCGCCGGAATGAATCCTAGTCCGCAGCGAGAGTCTTTGGAGCAATCGCGATTGTCTCCCATAACAAAATAATGCCCTTCCGGCACCGTAACTTCCGCAAAGTTATTTTGCTCGGAGAACTTCGCCTGATCAATATAGGCGACAGTATGAATCGGAGCGTCTGAGAGAGGCAGTTTTTCTTCATAGAGAGTTAATTCTCTGTATTCTTTAGTTTTAATATCGTGATATACGGTTTTGCCTTTATAAGTTAGCGTAGCGGGAACTCCGTTGACCACGATAACGCCGTTGTCGACCTTTACTTTGTCGCCCGGCAGCGCGATAACTCTTTTGATCAAATTTATATCGTTGTTTTCGGGATGAGCGTCGTCTTGCGGATGCTTAAATACGATAATTTCTCCGCGTTTTACATTGTTTTTAAAAAATATCCTGCCGGAGAATAAATTAGGGCTAAACCACATGCTATGCTTGCTGAAGCCGTATTGATATTTCTCGACGAACGGCATGTCGCCAATTAGCAAAGTCGGAACCATCGAACTTGAGGGGACGATATACCAATCGAAAATAAAAAATCTAAACAGCGAAAAGAAGAAAATAAAAACGACTATAAAACGTAAGTCTTTTTTAAACGCTTTTTTCTTATCCTGAGAGTCGTTTTCTTTCTCAATTTTTTTTGATTCGCTCATCTTAGTTTTCATCTTTGCGGACAAGCTCCTGCTTTTCATGACGCTCTTGAGCTTCAAGGCTCAAAGTCGCGACTGGACGGGCTTCGAGCCGTTTTAGAGAAATAGGCTCGCCGGTTTCTTCGCAATAGCCGTATGTTCCGTTTTTAATTCTCAAAAGAGCTTCGTTAATTTTATGAACTAATTTGCGAGCGCGATCTTTGCTTCTCAATTCATAAGCCAAATCGCTTTCTGAAGAGGCTCTGTCCGCAACGTCGGCGGAGCTGGCGCTTTCTTCTTGAAGATACTGCTTAACGTTTTCCGCGTCGCGAATAATATCTTCTTTCCATTGTATAAGCTTACCTCTGAAATATTCTCGCTGAAGATCGTTCATAAATTCTTCTTTATCAGAAGGAACGTATCCCTCCGGCAGCTCGCAAATTTTTTCGTTCATAAAATTTCCTAAAAACTAGCTTAAAACCGCTTTTACCTTTTTAACTAGCTCGGAAAACGCCGCTTTATCGTTGACGGCCAGTTCCGATAAAATTTTTCTATCCAAAGAAATGTTCGCTTTGCCCAGCCCGTAGATAAATTGTGAGTACTTTAACCCTTGCTCTCTGACGGCCGCATTGATTCTGACAATCCAAAGCTCCCGCAGATCGCGTCGTTTCGCGCGACGATCTCTATAGGCGTATTGCATGGATTTTTCAAGACGCTCTACCGCCGAACGATAGCAATTCTTTGAACGTCCAATAAAACCTTTTGAAAGTTTTATAACTTTTTTATGACGAGCTCGGGCGGTTACGCCTCTTTTTACTCTAGACATCTTTTACTCCTCTACTTGTACGGCATGTATTTGACGACGTTCTGCGCGTCGCTAGGACTCAAAATCATAGTTCCGCGAGCCTGTCTCTTCATTCTCTGAGAACGCTTTCTCAGATTATGTCTCTTATAGGCCGACTGAACTATTACCATACCTGAGGCGGTAAAATTAAAGCGCTTCTTAGCGGCGCTTTTCGTTTTTAACTTGGGCACTTTTTCCTCCATCTCTAAAAACGCGAGTCGGGTATACCCTTTCTACGCCAAACTCGCTTACGTAAAGTCGGGGCGAACTATAGCAGATAATTTCAATGAATAAAACAAATTCGTAAAGAAGAGATTGCTAAATAAAGCGGTTAGCTCTTGTTTTTAAGCTTCTAACCCAAATATATGGAGTTTCTGCGAAAGTAAAACGCCGTCTTAGAGGTCTGGATTACCAAACGCGCAAGTTAAGCAAATATGACTCTCGCAGAAGGTCTGCTAAGCCGCGCGATGCTCTTCCGTCGGCGTTGATTCTGGAGCGTTTGTTTTAGTCGAGTCGTCGGTCTTTGTTTCCGTCGCGGCTCCTTCTTGCGTTTTATGTTCTTCGATCTTAGTCTCTTCTGTTTTCGGCGCGGAAGCTTCTTCAGAAGTCGTCTTCGCGGCTTCCTCCGCCGTCGCGGTTTTCTCTTCCGCCGGTTTCACTTCCTCGGTTTCAGGTTTTGCTTTATGTTCATCGGCCGCCGTTTCCTTCGAGCGCTCTTCTTCGGCTCCAGTTTTCTCAGTCGCAACCGCGTCCGCGCTCTTGTTCTCCGCGGCGACTTGTTCCGTTTTCTCTTTTGCTTCAGGAGCTTGTTCTTCGCTTGCTTTTTCGCAAGAAATTAAACATGCTAACGATAGCGAACAAAAAGCTAACGCGCCAATTTTCATATTATTCATAAAAACGACTCTCCTCTCTAAAATTCTAATTTTCAAAGACTACTAGAAAATTATAACTTATGATAGTTAAATTTTAGTTAATTTTTATGTTTTATTTTTCTAAAAATCTATTTTTAAACCCAAATATCGGATTAAAAACCATATTCCGGCTAGAAAAAACTCTGAACTGGCAACTCGTCATCCTCGGTCTACGACTAAGGATGACGAGAAGGGTAGAAATTGAAGCGGCGACCTACGAACTAAGCGATACAGAAGTCGGAGTAGCCGACGACCTTGTAAACCGCGTCGACGTTGCGGCGGTCGATTTCCATCAACTTATCCTTCGGCAGCTTGCCCGCTTTTAATAGATCTATGTCGTTTATATCGCATAATTGAAGCGACGTTGGAGTTACGCTCCAGATTTTCTTGATCAAAATCGAGCCCTTATTCAAAATGACCACCGTGGATTCTGGAATTAAGTTGCTCGACGGCTCCAGATACAGCGTGGAAGAAGCGCTGAAGTGAGGAGCAAAATAATGTCCCGCTTTGACGGCTAGCAGTTCGCCCTGCGAAGTAAGCTCGGCCGGACGCTGTCTCCATTCCGCCGGAGAGCAAATTTTAATCATAAGCTTCGACTGGTCTTCGGGATCTGGAGTCACGTAGTACAACGGCATGGAGCTTTCTCTCGAGGACATATCTAGTCTTCTATTTCTACTAAACTCTACCGGCGACACTAATTTGCTTTCATGAGACGTTTCTTGCAAAAGTTCCGCAGGTTCGCACCTAAAGGCGCACGATAATCTTTTGATAAGGTCGGTGTTCAATCTTCTTGATCCTGATTCCAAACGGGAAAGATACGAAATCGAAATGCTCGTGATCTCCGACAACGTTTCCAGCGTGTATCCGCTTCTTTTGCGCAGATATTTCAAGTGAGTCATCGGGGCGTCTTTCCGCCTTCTGCCTACTTTGCCGCTCACGCTCATATTTATCGGATCCATAGAACTAAAATCTATTTCTTTCATTGGAGCTAAACTCTGTCTTGCCATAATTAACCTCTTCTAAATAAACGTTGGTTAAACATATATCAAACGACAAAAACAAAGTCCATACATATTGTATAAAAAAATTATTTTTTTAGAGCATAAAAAAATTTTGCTTAACATTTTTGTTGAAAAACATAATGTTATTTTATAAATAAAATATAAAATTAATATTGAAAATGTTATTTTTTTTAATCATACTGTATTTAATATATGATGTTGAATAATTTCATATTTTTTGTTGTTTTTGCAGTAAGAGCGTCGAGGTAAAAATGATGGTGAGATATGGTTATTTTAAAAAGAAACGCCTTATTTTTTGGAAGCGGTAGAAAAAGTCGCGAGTTAAGCGGCGATAAAAGCTTTCTGACACAAAAAGTCAAATTGTCAGTCTATAAGGCGCCCGATCGAGTAAAAATTTATCGCCCTTTGAAAAGAAGAAAAATTAATATACATAAAATTAAAATTATTAGCAACGAATTTAGTCGATACGCTTTTAAGGTAAGCGGAAACCCAATTCCGCTTGAAAAAGCTAAAAACTGGAGTTGCGAAGAAGAAGTAATAAACTGGCTCGCGTCGTTAGATATATGCGTAAAACGTCTGAACGCGTCTAAGTTTCTTTTGAAAAACAAGGTCTGCTCTCTGAATTACATAGCGCTTTTCGCAAATAGAAAACGCGTTGAACTTGGATTGAGTCCGTTCTATTTAGAGGGGGTTACAGAGTATTAAGAACGCGACGAAGGATCGCTGCGCTTTTCCGGCGTACTCGCCGTCTGGATCCTTCGCTGCGCTCAGGATGACGGAAAGAGACGACGAACAAAATTCTTCCTAACGCAACCTAAAGAAACGCTTAATTTAGAAATCTACTCTCAATCTAAAAACAAGTCGCAACATAAGATCGAATGATTCTAAGATTTTGCAAAATGTTTTCAGTCTATTCTTGACTTTTTGATTAAAAGACAATATATATAACGCTACGGTTCATTAACGGAAGAAAACAACATGTTTGATAAAGAAAGAGTTCTTGTTTCAAGAACAATCGCCGTTCCGGCGGATACCAACCCATGGGGAGACATTTTTGGCGGATGGATACTGTCGCTGATGGATATCGCCGCCGGCAGCATCGCCGCTAGGCTCGCCAGAGGCAGCATCGCGACAAAGGCCATAAAAGAAGTGACGTTCGACGCTCCTATTTTCGTTGGAGACGAGGTTTCGGTATATGCGGAAATCGATAAAATCGGGAATACGTCGGTAACTTTGAACATCTATGTGACAATTAGGAGAAAAGGCGAAAGCGAAGAGCTGCATGCGGTCAAAGGCTCGTTCGTGATGGTCGCTTTGGACGAAAACCGTCGTCCGCGTCCGGTCAGACAAAAATGGACGGAAGAGTAGGAAGAAACAGTTACGCCTTTCTACGCTTATCCCACCAGTCTACGCGTTTTTTGATCTCTCGTTCGAATCCTCGTTCGACCGGACGATAGAATTTCTTTCGCGAAAGTTCGTCTGGGAAAAAATTCTCGCCGGAGAAAGCGTTTTCCGCGTCGTGATCGTAAGCGTATCCTTCGGCGTATCCCAATTCCTTCATTAATTTTGTCGGAGCGTTGCGTATTTTTTTCGGCGGAGGAAGCGAGCCGTAAAATTTCGCGCAATTTTTCGCTCGGCTTGAAGCGACGTATCCGGCGTTCGATTTTGGCGCCGTCGCCATATATATCACGGCGTTGGAAATGGCTAGCTCGCCCTCCGGCGATCCCAACATCTCGTAAGTTTGTCGAGCGGCGATTGCCTGAACCAGAGCGTTTGGATCGGCGAGTCCCACGTCTTCGCTGGCGAATCTGACGACGCGTCGTGCTATGTAGAGCGGATCCTCGCCGCCGATAAGCATTCTGTTCAGCCAATACAAAGCCGCGTCTACGTCGGATCCTCGCATAGACTTGTGGAGAGCGCTTATTAAATTGTAATGCTCTTCCTCTCTTTTATCGTAAACGATCGCTCTCTTAGGAGCGATTTTTTGCAGTTCGTCGACGGTTAATTTTTCGCGAGCCTTCATTGAAAATAGCTCTTCCGCTCGATTCAGTAAATACCGGCCGTCGCCGTCCGACATTAGGCAAAGATGTATGCGGGCTTCGGGAGTCAAAGGCAGCTCTTTTTGCATAAAATCCTCGGCTCGGCGCAGGATTTTTTCTAAATCTTCCAATTGAAGCCGATCGAAAGTAATGGTCTTGCATCGCGAGAGCAAAGCGGGACGCAATTCGAACGACGGATTCTCGGTGGTCGTGCCAATTAGAACCAACGAGCCGTTTTCAAGGTGCGGCAGGAAAATATCTTGCTGACTTTTGTTCAGATGATGAATCTCGTCGATCAGGAGAATTACCTTCGCCAAAGGATCGGCGGCAAGCTCGTCAAAAATCGCCTTAAACCTTGCCGTTCCGCTCATAACGGCGGAAGTTTCCTCAAATCGCAGTCCGCTTTTTCTGGCTAAGATTTTTGCGAACGACGTTTTGCCCGACCCGGGAGGCCCCCAAAGAATCAGCGACTGCAAATTGTCGAAAGACGAAATCCGCTCGCCGGCCGACTGACCGATCAGGTCTTCCAATTCTCGCGGACGAATTCTATCCGCCAACGGCGGCGTTTGTTCAAACAGCTGCATCTTACGCTCGTTTATTTGCCGTTTCTATTGTCGGAGTTTTCGAAAACGTAATCAAGGTTTATGAAAAATTAGCGACTCGCGCCATAATGATAAAGTTGAAAGAGGCGCTCGGAATGAAAACGATGGATTTAACGTCGCTAGATTGGACGAAGCTTCGAAAGAAGCTGCTTGAGACGGATTTTCCTTAAAACTTCATTGGTTGCGGGAGGAGGATTTGAACCTCCGACCTTCAGGTTATGAGCCTGATCAATTATATAATTTCAATGCGTCCCTAACGGTAATATTTATATTGTAATAGCAGAATAAATTTGCGATGATGTGGTCATAAAGCGTCCTAGGATTTTTGCATAAATCGCGTAAAAACGTGGGAGAGGAGTGGGAGAAGACAAGGCCTATCGTTCAAACGGGAAGCAAAATTTTCGGGTCGCATAGTTTACGGAGCGAGGAAATTAATGAGCGTGAAATGGAATAAGACGAAGACTCCAGGAGTGCGTTATTACTATCATAAGACCAGGAAAAACGGAGTAAGAAGAGATCGATACTTTACGATAAGATATAGGCTAGAGGGGAAAGCAAAAGAGGAAGCATTGGGCTGGGAGTCTCAAGGATGGACTGAGCGAAAGGCGGCGGCAAGGTTGAACGAGCTGAAAGAAAACCAGCGAACGGGCGTTGGGGCTAAAACGCTTGAAGAAAAAAGAAAAATCGCTCTAGAAAAAGAAAAGCTAAAAAGAGAAGACGAAGCTAAAAAAGAGAAAGAATTAATTTCTTTTTCTAGCGTGTTTAAGCGATATAGTGAACTATCGTATCAAGATAAAGCGGCTCGTACATGTAAAAACGAAACTGTTCTTTATAAAAATTGGATTGAACCAGTTTTTATAACTATTTCTATAAAAGATATCTCTCCATTTCTTATTGAAAAACTAAAAAAATACATGAGCGATAATCACAAATCTCCTAAAACAATATCTCACGCCTTAGCTTTAGTCGGGCAGGTATTTAACTACGCGAAGGCGCATGATTTATACGACGGAGAGAATCCGACGGCGAAGGTAAAGAAGCCGACGGAGGATAACAGACGCTCGAGGTTTCTGTCTCAAGAAGAAGCGGAGGCGCTGCTGGAGGAATTGGCTAAAGCAAGCTCCTCGCTTCGAGATATGGCTCTGCTGTCTTTGCATTGCGGATTAAGAGCCGGAGAGATATTCAATCTTACTTGGAGCGACGTTGATTTGCGAAACGGCTCGATTTTGATCAAAGACACTAAGAGCGGCAGAAACAGAAACGCCGTCATGACTTCGGAC
>JAISHN010000086.1 GCA_031262635.1 Holosporaceae bacterium | reverse complement strand
GCATTTTCAAGCTCGGATGGTATGCTTGCAAGACATTATTTTGTAAAATAAGAAAAATAATTAAGACATTAGTCAGAAGATTACTGAGATGACGCCACAATGGGGTGGAGGAAGGGTTTTCCTCTTTCCTTGCTTGATGGAAAGTCGTTTTCTAAATTTTCAAGAACAACGCGCTTTCGCGTCGTCCACGACGACGTTTAAAAATAAATGCGTTTTCCTTTCAAGAAGAGAAGACAGTTCTTTTCTAGCCGCCTCGCCGACGGCTTTTATTTTGCCTCCGTTATGGCCGAGGAAAATAATTTTGTGAGCCTTGCTTTTAACATGCACGCTCTGGACGATCCTTACGCTTCCGTCCGGCTGATCTTGATAACTATCTGTTTTTACAACGCATTTGTAAGGTATTTCTTGGTGCAGTCGATGATAGATATGCTCGCGGGTAATCTCCGAGGCGTATTTTTCGAAAGACGAATCGGTAATCTGGTCTTCGTCGTAGAGCCATTCTCCTTCGGGCGCGACGGAGGCGAGATAATCGAGAATTTCATCCATTCCGCTTCCGGTTAGGCTGGAAACCATAAAAACTTTCTCAAAATTTCTGATTTGAGAAAACGTTTGCGCGATTTCCAAAAGCTTCGGCTTGTGAAGCAAGTCCACTTTATTCATCACAAGCGAAACTTTTTTTTCCGCGTGGATTTTTTTTAATAGCGCGACGCTGGCGTCAAGTTTTCTTTTGCAAACGTCGATTACGAATAGAATCTCGTCCGCTTCGCGAAAAGCGTCCCAGGCCGTTTTTTCGAGGCTTTCGATACGTCGATTTCTGGAAAATCCAGGAGTGTCGACGAAAATAATCTGACTCTCTCCGCGAACCGCTATGCCTAAGATTCTCGATAAAGTCGTCTGAACCTTCCGCGACGTTATCGAGACCTTCTGTCCGACTAATTTATTGATTAGCGTCGACTTTCCGGCGTTTGTTTCTCCTAAAACCGCGATAAATCCTACTCTTTTCAACTCGACTCCCTTGGTTTTTCTAAAACGCGAACAATGATTATAACGTCGGACATTATATATAGTCCGCCGTTCCGAGCGAAGCGGATAATCCGTTAATTAAGCGAAAAATTTGCATTTTTGCCCCGATTAGCGCATAATGAATTGTCGCTTGCGACTATAGTGATAAACGTCGTGATTAATAGGCGACGCGGACTCGGGGGCAGAGCCCGACATCTCCACCAATATTGATCTATGGGGATGAATAGATTCGACGCGCGTTGAAAAGCATGATTTTCACTCGGGATGGTTTACGTTATAAGACCGAAAACTATAAATGCGAATGATAATAATAATCGCATGCAACTTAAAATAATAAAGGGCAACAAAAAGTTGTCGTTTAACAATGAGCGGCTTGCTGCTTAATTAAGTAGACGCGGTTTGGGGAAGCCGGGCAACAGAAATTCCCCGCCTAAGCATTAAAAATGCGTCATTCTAGGTTGAGTTAGGAAAAATTTTGTCCGTCGTCCCATCTCGTCATTCTTAGCCGTAAGCCGAGAATCCATTGAAACATCAATATTTTCTGGATCCTCGCTTCGCTCTAGGATGACGAAGAGACGACGAATAATCGCGCGACCGTACTCCGGACCCGCCTAAAGGATTAAAAAAATCGATTTAGAGCAGAGATATCAAGAATTCTCGTTATCCTAAAACGCCTTTTTACGTCATCGCGAGGAGGACAAAGTCCGACGCGGCGATCCAGAATCTATACTGGTTTCTCCGCTTTTCTGGCGCGCTTCGAGCTTCGCTTCTCGCAATGACGTAAAAAAAGAAAGTCGACTACAACAAGCTAGTAATTCATTATTCCCTTCAACCATAATGCGGTTTCTAATCCCTTATATCTACTTACATGCTTATTAGACTATCCCTTTTTCTGCAAACGCTGGTCGTTCGCGTAAAAATAACGTAGAATAATCGTCGATTTTAAGGAGTTCTAAATGCGTTCTGAAGAGAGTCTGTATAACGTTTCGCTTTTCGACGGACGGCAGAGGGAGGCGACGGAGCCGTTGCGAGATTATTTTTCCGAAGCCGCTCTTTATAAATACAGAACTCGCGTCGAGTTAAAATGGCTGAAATTTCTTTTTACGGAAACGGATTTTAGGCGTCATGTTGAAAATCTTACAAAAAAAGAAATTGCCTTCTCCGCCGATGATTTTAAAAAATTAGGCGAAGTTGAAGCTGAATTCTCTCCGATCGACGCTTATATCTACGAAAAAATCGGCAAAAACGGCGGAAAACCTACGGATCACGACGTAAAGGCTCTTGAACTTGCGATCGTCGACTTATTGCGCGAAAACGGCTTGGCGCGGCTCGCTCCTTACGTTCATTTTGGACTGACTTCGGAGGACGTAAGCAACGTCGCCTATAATTTAATGCTGCGGGACGGCGTTGAAAACGTCTGGCTTCCGCAAGCCGAGCGACTCGTTCGACAATTGGCGGATTTATCGAAAAAATACGCGAAAACGGCCCTTCTAGGAAGAACGCACGGGCTTCCCGCCTCGCCGACAACCGCCGGAAAACAATACTCTGTCATATTAAACGATTTGGCGGATCATATTGAATCTATTCGCAAAATTCGTCTGTCTTCAAAATTTGGCGGCCCTGTCGGAAATCATAACGCGTTCAAATTGATTCTTCCCGAGTTCGATATTCGCGTTTATTCAAAAAAATTCGTAAACAGTTTCGATTTGAACTACATAGAAGCGGCAAATCAGACGACTTTGCATTCCGGCGTTATTGATTTATTCAATTGTATCGAGCAGTTTAATCTAACGCTTTACAACCTCGCGAATCAAATTCGCGACAGCGTTTTGCTGGATCGCTTGTCGATTAAAAACGACGCGGTGGGGTCGTCCGTCATGGCGCATAAACCGCCAAACCCGTGGAGACCGGAAGCCGTCGAAAACCTTGTTATGCGGTATGTTAATCAACTCGCCGCCGCTAAATTGGCTCTAAAGGGACAGATGCTCGAAAACAGCATAGGATATCATTCAGCCGAGCGATCTTACGGCGAATTAGTCGCGTTAAGTTTGATCTGCATAAGCCATTTGTCTAAACAACTTTCAGTTGTGTCGATAAATGAAGAAAATTGCCGCAAAGAATTATCCGAGCATTACGAGATCTTTTCCGAGGCTATGAACATGATTATGCGTCTTTACGGCCGCGAAGACGCGTATTTCGACGCGTTAAAACGAACGCAGGGAAAACGCTTAACGCGAGAAGGGTATTTTGAAATCGTTCGCCAGCTGGGATTACCGTCGGAAGCGGAAAAAATTCTCGCCGTCGATATAAGCGATTTTATCGGCGACGCAAACGCAATCGCCCTGAACGCCGCTCGAAAAGCGGAAAGAGCGGAAGAATAAGAGTTTTGTAAGGCAGGGGGACGCTCTTTTACGTCTACATCCTGGAGGCCGCTTACGGTCGAGGGATTCAAGCGACTTTCCCGCTTCTTCGCCGTTTGGATCCTTCGCTGCGCTCAGGATGACGGAGGGAAGAGGCAAAACCACGCTATCCAAGAGCGACGATCGCGACTTCTACTGCGGCGGAGTTTCGTCGAACAGGCCAGGTTTAGGGGTGAAGACGACGACTGTGTTAAATAAAGCGCATTCGCCAGTACTGTATTTTATGTCGGGTTTAGGATTTAGCATCCAAAATCCAAATCTGCGACGAGGATTAATTGGAGTATTACGAGGAAAATAGCATGATATTTCCAATATAATTTTTCGGAATCATCCCTTGACAACGTCAATATGTTATAATAATGTTTGAAAGAAGAGAGGGAATATGAACTTTATAGAATTCAACAAACAATTTAAGAATGATAAAGACGTTATTAAG
>JAISHN010000093.1 GCA_031262635.1 Holosporaceae bacterium | reverse complement strand
AAAAATTTAAATATATTTAATTGTTTTTTTATTTTAAATAATACATACTTTTGAGCGTTGTGTCTCCGAGGTTTGCATGAGAGTCTTAAATTGTCTCGGCTTAATTCTTTGCGTTGCCAGCGTTTTTGCGGAAGAAAAAGCGGAAGAGCCTAAGGACTCCGCGTCTCCGAAGGTTTACGTTGATATAAGCGAAGCCGCTCAGGAAGACGCCGTTTCGTTCGACGGAATTCGCGGGTTGTTAGGTCTGAGTTTAACTCTGCAGAATTTTGAAGCTTCCGTCGACGACGCTAAGAATTTTACGAAAAATAACATGAATTTGTTCGGGCTTTGTATCGGAGCCGAATACGCCAAGACTTTTCGCAAAGGATTCTTGATCGCCGTCGACGTTTATATGGACGCGGTCGCGAAAAGTTCAAAAGACGGAAGCTGGGGAGATTTAAACTTAGAATATGAAAACAGACGCGGCGCGGCTTGGTCGGGCGAAAAAACCGCGACGTTGAAAAGAAGCGCGATATCTCCGATGCTCGCGTTAAAATGCGGATATCTCATGCCGGCTTACAAATCTATGGCTTTCGTGAAGCTTGGAGTTTCCAACGTCAGCGGCTCGTATCGCTACGAAGTCGACGGCTCTACCGTGTGCGACGCGGATTTCAGCGTTTTTACGCCTTCCGTCGGCATCGGAATCGAGAGAAAAATCAATAAAAAATGGGGCGCTTTTCTAGAAGCTAATTTGGCGATTAAGAAAAATACCAAAATTAAGCGAGACGGCGCGGAGCATAACGTGAAAATCGGCCGCGTCGACATAAGGCTTATGGCCAGTTATGCCATATCAAACAACAAGTAGGCTGATTCGCTCGCGCCTTAGAGAAATCGACGCTTAGTCCGCCGTTCGCGTTAAAAATTCCTCCGCTTCCGACAGGAGAGCGTCTACGATTTCTTTTAAGCTTCTTTCTTCTTTGATTATCTCGACTATTTGACCGGACATTAACGATCCGCGTTCTACGTCGCCTTCGCGAACGGCTCGACGAAGGGATCCCGCCCAGAAATGTTCGAGAGATAAGCGGCCGTTGTCGAGAGCGACTTCTCCGCGCTCGAATTTTGCAAGAACTTCTTTTTGTTTGGCGACGAATTCTTCCGTTCCTACGTTTTTTAAAGCTCGAACCGGAGCTACCGTGAATTTTTCATCCAACTGCGGAGGTAAAACGGCGTTTCTTCCGCTAGCCTTCAGCAGAGCCTTTTTGAAATTTTCATGAGCAGTCGATTCTTTGCAGCAAGCGAAAACCGTGCCGAGCTGACAGCCTACGGCTCCCAGACGCAACATCGACGCGACTACTTCTCCTCGCAAAATTCCGCCGGCGACAAAAATTGGGTATTCCCGCATATTAAGAAGAATGTCTTGGGTTAATACCATAGTAGAAAGCGGTCCAACGTGGCCTCCGGCTTCGGAACCTTCCAATATTAAAGCGTCGATTCCTTGCTTAAACAATCTCTTAGCGATCGATAAAGCTGGAGCGAAGGCGATCGCCTGCATACCGTAGGAATGGATTTTGTCGATCACGGTTTTGTCGGGAATTCCGCCGGCTAAAATTAGGTGAGAGACTTTTTTTTCGCCGCAAACGTCGATGAGGTCGTTCAACATTGGATGCATTAGAATGACGTTTACGCCGAAGTTGCGTTTGGTTTTTTCCTGCGTCGCCGCGATTTCATTTTTTAAAGGATCCGGCTCCATTGCTCCCGAAGCCAATACGCCAAATATGCCGGCGTTCGACATGGCGGATACGAGATTCGCTTCAGAAATCCATGTCATAGCTCCGCCAAGTATGGCGTAGTCCGAACCTAAAATTTTAGTTCCGCGTTCCATTAGTTTTAAAATTTTCATTTTCCCAACCCGCAATGTTTGTGTAATAACGCGACAGCTTCTAGAAGCTTGTCGCTCGATACTATCAGATTTATTCCGCAACCCATCGCGGAAAATCCAAAAACGTCTATTTTTTCCGCGGCTAATAAATCCGCCAACGATTGTCCGACTTCTTTTGAAACGGACGATCCTATAACGCTGATTCTAGACGACGGACGACGAGCGACGATCTGACGCGCGTTCTTGACGAAGTCGCAATTTTTCAGCAAGTTCAAAGCGGCGGCCGTTTTCTTTTTGTCCGTTAAAATTTCGATTTTATTTGGATCGCCGTTTTTAAAAACGTCCGTTCTTATATAATTTTTCTCAAGAATGGAGGTTATTAAGTCATTATTGTCCATAGCGTCGTTGCGAGGAGGGCATAGCCCGACGCGGCAATCCGGCGTTTTTTCTTTTTCTAGAGCGCTTCGTCGCTTCGCTCCTCGCAATGACGAATCGGCGTTACATACAACTCTTATTTGCGAGAGACTCGTCGTTACGGCTAATCCGCGGAAATCTTTCTTTGAAGCGGTTGCGGAAATGATCGTGCCTCCGTTGTCGACAAAGCTTGACGCGACTCTTACGACCACGCCTTTTTTCATAGCGTAGTCGACTGATTGTTCCTGGAGAATTTTTGCTCCCTGAGCCGACATTTCCAGCATCTCTTGATAATTTATCTCGTCGATTCGTTTAGCCTCGGAATACAAGTTTGGATCGACGGTGTAAACGCCGTCCACGTCCGAGTAGATTTCGCATAGCTCGGCGCCGACGGCGAAAGCGACGGCCGTAGCCGTGAGATCAGATCCCCCTCTTCCCAACGTAGTCGCGCGATTTTCAGAACTTACTCCTTGAAATCCGCACACTACCGGAATTATTCCGTCGGACATATCTCTCGTTAAATTGCTTGGATCGACGTTCTGAATTACCGCTCGCCCATGATTATTATCGGTAAAAATAGGAGTTTGCCACGCTGAATACGATCTCGATTTAATACCGAGATTCTTTAGCGACATCGCTAGAAGTCCAGCCGTAACTAGCTCTCCCGACGATACGATCGAGTCGTACTCTGGATCGCCTTCGTATGCGTTTAAGCTACGGGCGTATCCGACGAGTTTGTTGGTAGTTCCGGCCATAGCGGAAACGACGGCGACTACGCTTCGTCCGTTTTTATGCGTCCGAGCAATGATGTCCGCGACGTTTTTTATTCTTTCGAGCGTCGCGACGGAAGTGCCGCCAAATTTCTGGACTACGCAACTCAAAAACAAGACTCCGATTACGGCAATTTAGGCAATTTCATGAAACTTATCAAATCTCTCAGTTCTTGTCTTGCGGAAATGTGAGATATATTCATCTGAACGCCGGATTTTTCGAGATCTAGCAACGTTAATCCCGATAAAAACAGTTCTTTGAATACAACGCGCTCGCAGAAACCGGATCCAAGTCTGAATCCGATCCTTTTCGCCAACGCTTCTAGAACGACGTTCACGTCTTTTCGGTTTTTCGTGTAAAGAGTCGTCAGACGATTTCTAACGACTATCCAATCGATGGGTTTTTCGCCTCTTTTAGCTCGCTCTTTCCTTTGATTCCATACAGTCTCGGCGTAGATGCTTGGACCGAGAATTTTCATGTTGTCGCCTATCTTCACTAATACGTCGAGATCAACGAAACTGTCGTTTAACGGAGTGACCAACGTGTCGGCGTAAGAATGAGCGAATTGAGATAAGTAAGTGTCGTTTCCAGGCGTGTCTACAATAATGAAATCGCAATCCGACAAGCGTTGCGTCGCGTTTTTAAAAGATTCGGCGTCCGCGGATTTTGCTTTATCGGCGTCGCGATCTTCGCTTCTAAAAACGGCGACGTGTTCCGGCGTTTTAACGTCTTCTCCGGCGTTTTTTCTTCGTTCGACATATCTCGTAAGAGTTCCTTGACGAGCGTCTACGTCTATGGTTCCGACTTTGAATCCTTCTTGAAGCAAGTAAATCGCGATGTGCATCGCAATGGTCGATTTTCCCGTTCCGCCCTTTTCATTTCCAAATACAATAACGTAAGGTTTCACTTATTTCTCCCTAATTCAGACCTTTTATAGATCAAAACGGCGGATATTATAACGCCTATTGAAAGAACGGTCATTAAAATTGTCGCCAACGCGTTTATCTCCGGCGATATTCCAAAACGCAAACTAGAGAAAACGATCATCGGAAGCGTAGTGGCTCCAGGACCGGCGACGAAACTCGCGATGACCACGTCGTCCAAAGACAATGCGAAAGCCAGCAGCCATCCTAAAACGATAGCTGGAGAAATCATTGGCAGAGTGATAACGAAAAATACTTTTAACGGCGACGCTCCAAGGTCAAGCGCGGCTTCTTCGATGGATTTATCCAAATCTTGCAATCTAGCTTGTATTAACATCGTGACGTAGGACAGAGTCAGAGTGATATGAGCTATAGTTATAGTAGTCGTTCCGCTTTCTGTCGACCAATTAAAGATTTTGCTCATCCCTGCGAAAAGCGTCAATAACGACAATCCCATAACGACTTCCGGCATTACCAAAAGAGCGGCGATGGCGCCGACGAACAACGCTTTTCCTCTGAATCTTCTAAATCTTGCAAAAATCACCGCTACCATAGTAGCTAGGACAACCGAAATAGTCGCCGAAAAGCACGCGACTTTTATGCTTGTGAACGCGGCTCTCAGAATTATTGGATTAGATAAGAGAACCTTATACCATTTCCAAGAAAATCTCGTCCAAGTCGACACAAACCGAGATTCGTTGAACGAATAGACGACGATGCAAATTAACGGAAAATATAAGAACAAGTATCCGAAGAAAAGAATGATATTCGCTCGTTTAACGCGCATTTGTTATTCCTTTAACAAAGGAGACTATTTTGCCAATAATAATTGCGACAATAGCGTATATTTTACAATCCAAATCCATATTTAAATCTATAATGCCGTCGCGGTATAATTCATAAAATTTTTGGGTAGCTGTTAGAAAACTTAATCCGTTGAATGCCTTCTTCAATGCAATATCGTTCAATGCAATATCATTTAGAACATTGTTTCTTAATTTTGCTTGTTCAATAGGAATAGTTCTAAGTTTGTCATACAAGTCTCTTATTACAACATCGCTTTCATTCAATTTGAATTCTGTCGAGAAAGCCTTAGTTCTTGTAATCGATTCTGAATTGGTTGTTTTATAGTTATATAATTTCTCCGGTAAATAGGCTATTTTGTTAATTTTTGAAAACATTAATAAATTGAAATGTTCATCTTGTATAATAATTAATTTTTTGTCGAATCTAAGGTTTCCTATAGTAGATTTTCTGTAAATTTTATTCCAACATACAAGATATAGCATACTTCTAACAGGCCTATTTGGATATCCGTTAATAACCAAAATCTGTTGTTTCGCATCGAGGGATCCAGAGTTGCCGTCAATCGAAAAATCGCACATCGAGATGTCGCATTGATATTCCATAGCAATATTATATAATTTTTCTAACATCGTCGGCTTTATAGTGTCGTCCGAGTCTACGAACGCAATATACTCGCCGTTCGCATTGTCTAATCCGACGTTTCTAGCTGCGGAAGCTCCCGCGTTCTTCTGCGAAAACACTCTTATTCGCTTATCTTTCTTCGCGTATTTTTGTAAAATAGATAGGCTATTATCTTTAGATCCGTCGTTTACGCAGATAATCTCAATATCTTTAAAAGTTTGATTAATTACTGAATCTAGACATTCCTCAAGAAATTTTTCGGAGTTATAGACTGGAATAATCACCGAAATCTTAGGCGTCGCGTTGACGGCAAGTTGGATGAAAAGACACAACGCCGCTATTATAATCTTTTTGAAATTCATTTACTAATCCTTAGATAACGGTCTCATGTTTTTATGTTTTTGAGCTATTACTATAGGCAGAACGACGAAAGTTATCAAAACTATCGATAGAGACGCAGCCGTAGGCCATGATACGTTTCCAAAAAACTCATTCCAAACCAATCGGCCGACAGTCAACGTCTGATTTCCTCCTAAAAGCTCGGGAATAACAAACTCGCCGATCGCGGGTACGAATACCAAAGTCGATCCGGCGTAAATACCAGGAGCGGAAAGCGGAACAATTATCCTAAAAAACGCTTTTATTGGAGAACTTCCCAAATCATAGGCCGCTTCAATCAGCGAATAATCGATTTTTTCGATTGCGTTATAGAGCGGAAAAATCATGAACGGGAGATACGCGTAGATCATTCCTAAGCAAGCGGCGTATGAGTTGTTCATCAACTTCAAAGGAACGTCTATTAGATTGAATTTCATTAGTAAGCTGTTTATAAAACCGCATGGGCTCAGCAGCATGATCCACGCGTAAACTCTTATCAAAAACGACGTCCAAAACGGCAAAACCACCAACATTAACAAAATATGGCGGAATCTCTTCGACGATCTCGCAATAGCGTAAGCCATCGGGAATCCAATTAGAAGACAGCAAATAGTCGAGGCTCCCGCTATTAATATGGACGTAATAAACCCGCGAATATACATGTCGTCCGTTATAAGAATCGCATAGTTCTCGAGATTTATTTTTATCTGCAACATATAACTCGAGATCCAATCGATAAGCGGAGTATACGGAGGCGACGCTAGAACTCTTTCGGCGAGGCTTATTTTGATTAGGATAAGGCACGGTAAAATTAGAAAAAGAAATATCCATACGGCCGGAATAGAAATAAGAAGATTCCGCCCGCCGATTTTCCTCGCGGACTCGACGAACCAAGATATAACGCGTTCTTCTATTCTATACACTCCGACAAACCTCGCAAAATCCGCGACTGAGTCTACTATAGCGTTTCAAACTCTTCAACGCGAGTTTTTAAGAGGACTGGCGCTTTGACGGCGGAAAAGCGCGAACGCGCGTAGAACATTTCCAAATATAGTTGTAGAATGCCCCGCGATAATTTGGAGAAAACGATGAGCGGCATGATTTCAGGATTCGAGTTGGCGAAACGCGACGGAGTAAAGAAGGCGATCGCGATGGTCGTAGACGGAGTCGCGACGGATTTATCGACAGCGATTCCCGAAACGTCGACGGTCGAATTCGTAACGCCCGAACATCCGCTAGCTCTTGAAATCATGAGGCACACGACGTCGCACATTATGGCTCAGGCCGTAAAGGAATTATGGCCGACCGCGAAAATAGCCATCGGGCCTGTGATTGAAAACGGTTTTTACTACGATATTTCCTGCGATCATCAAATAACTCCCGACGATTTTGAAAAAATCGAGAAAAAAATGCGAGAGATCGTCAAAGCCGACTACAAAATCCGTCGCGAAACCGTATCTAAATCCGCCGCGATGGAGATGTTTGAAAAAATGAACGAACCGTTTAAGGTAGAGCTGATACGAGACCTTAACGTAGAAGAAGTCTCGCTCTACTGGCACGACGATAAATTCGTCGATCTATGCCGCGGTCCGCATCTTCCAAAAACCGGCGCGGCTTCCGTTCATTTTAAAATCATGAAAATCGCCGGAGCGTACTGGCGAGGCGATTCGAAACGCGAGATGTTGCGGCGAATTTACGCGACTTCCTGGTTCACAAAAGAAGATCTGGAAACCTATTTGCATAATCTCGAGGAAGCCGAAAAGCGGGATCATCGCAAGCTCGCCAAGGAAATGGATCTATTCCACATGCAGGAAGAAGCGCCTGGCTGCATATTCTGGCATCCAAAAGGTTGGGCAATGTATAACGCGCTCAAAGACTATATGAGAAAGCGAATCAAAGAAGACGGTTACGTCGAAGTTTGCACTCCGCAGCTGGTCGATCGATCCCTCTGGGAAGCGTCCGGTCATTGGGAAAAATACAAGGAGCTGATGTTCATCGCCGAGTCGGAGGACAGAACCTTAGCGATTAAGCCTATGAACTGCCCGGGGGCTATCCAAATTTTCAAGCAAGGCGTGAAAAGCTATCGCGATCTGCCGCTTCGCATGGCGGAATTCGGCTGCTGTCACCGAAACGAGCCGTCCGGCGCGTTGTACGGCGCGATGCGAGTTCGCGGATTCACTCAAGACGACGCGCACATCTTCTGTACGCCGGAACAAATCAATTCCGAGACGAAAAAATTCTGCCTGCTGCTGGCGAGAGTCTATAAAGACCTCGGTTTCGACGATTTTAGCGTGAAATTTTCCGACAGACCCGAAAAAAGGACGGGATCGGACGAAATTTGGGATCTTTCGGAAGATCTCTTAAAAAAAGCCACTGAAGAAGCCGGATTGAGCTATACGCTCAACAAAGGAGAGGGCGCTTTTTACGGTCCTAAGTTGGAATTCGCGTTAAAAGACAAACTTGGCCGCGAATGGCAATGCGGAACGCTGCAGGTGGACTTTCAGTTGCCTGAAAAATTAGGAGCGACCTATATCGGAGAAGACGGCGGCAAACATCATCCGATAATGCTGCACAGAGCGGTGTTGGGTTCGCTCGAACGTTTCATCGGCATCCTGCTGGAACACTACGCGGGCAAGCTTCCGCTGTGGCTCGCTCCGGTTCAGATTGTCTTCGCCACTATCACAAACGACCAAGACGAATACGCGACAAGAATCTGCAAGGAATTCGAGAAAAACGGAATTAGAACGGAGCTTGATTTACGGTCTGAAAAGATTTCCTATAAAATCAGAAGCCATATTCTTGCAAAAACTCCGATCATTGCTGTGATCGGAGCTAAAGAAGCCGAACAGAATTTACTAACCTTCCGCCGCCTCGACGGCAGCCAGGAAACGCTGCCGATCCCCGAGGCGTTGGGGAGGGTTAGGGACGAAGCGCGGAGGCCGGCTGGAGTAAAAGGCTAAGCGATAGCCTCAAATATTACATAATGGAGCAAGGGTTCGGCTCGTGTTGGTCGAGTTCGGGGTCGCCTAATTTTGTTTTCCCTTCATGACTTATTAACACATTAGTTGGGAGGGCAAAGCCAAAAGTAATCGCCGCTTCGTCATGCGAGCCCCACGGAGGTGTCCGGCCATTCCACTGTCGGCTCCACTGGCGACTATATAAAACAAGCGACTCTTCATGTGGGACAATGCCGAAGTCTATATTTTCGAAAGTAACTTCTCGTTTATCTGCATCTATAGTTATCTTACCCGAAATAGCTGCCTCGACAAACAAGTCAAGCGAATGGCACTCTTCTTGCGCGCAGCCTAACCCACTTTTTGTCGAGCCCCGCCTCCAAACTTGGATGGCATTAGCAGTTTCATCGCCAGTCGTTTCAGCGCATCCATTTTCACGTTCTAAAAAACGAATTCCCGATATAAATAAGTCTGTTTTTACAGGGCCATTTTCGTAACTTATGGTTTGCATCCCTTCGTTCTGTCCGTAAAACAAAACAGACGCAAAAACAAATATGAGTCTTCTTTTTGTAATCTTTTTCATTGTAAAAATCCTTTAAACCCCAATAATGTATTATCCGATGGTATTATTTACTGGTATATGAGGCTTAACTGGGAGGAGCTGATAGGCGACGAGAGTAGAGACGATATGGAT
>JAISHN010000044.1 GCA_031262635.1 Holosporaceae bacterium | reverse complement strand
ATTGTTTATCGTAACATTATTAATTCCAGAAAAATACCTGCTTATCAAATCCTTCATGCCCACATAGCCTCATATGATATATCCATATAAGCATAGCATCCTTTACGGGGTGGAGGAAGGGGAGAGGGGGAATTGCTCTATCTTGTCATCCTCGGCCTATTGTCAAGGATCTATTAAAATTTCAGCGTTTTTCTGGATCCTCGCTTCGCTATGCTCGCAAGGATGACAAGATAGAGGGAAACCTTCTCCCTCTCTCCTTGCGAGAGAGAGTTGGCGCGAGGAGGATAACGCCGCGCGTCGATTCCGTAGGAGCGAATATTATTCGTCCCTACAATTCGCGGCAAGTTGTATTTCCGTCATCCTAATGAACCCATGCGATATACAACGTCTATGTAAAATAACCGCGGATATATCAATTCCTCGTGAGTTACTATTCTACTTATCCGTAAGAAGTCCAAAATTTACTATTTTGCCTTCTCTTCTAACGTAACCAATATTACAGCCAGTGCCACGCAACCATGTCGACGCTCCTTGTTCTATTGTCGATGCCGTTGAATCTAGTCCGTACTCCACAGAGGTCTCTTTATTTATCAGCGAGTCTAAGGCAGCATCCCGCATCGCGTCCGTTCCCAAAAGCGCATGTAGCGAAGCTTCTTTGTTTGGAGTAACGGCATATACAATCAATGCAGTTGCTAATGCTTTGTGTTCTTTAGGTACAGAAGATGATAGTATTTTTAGGCTCGCTGATAGTAGGTTTTCCGATGCCATCAATTCAGGTATCATTGTCGCTAACAAATTTATGACACCGAGTTCGATAAATCTCACGCCATCGCAAGGCTCTAACTTCGGATAAAGTGGATTTTTTTGGAATTGAGCCGTATCTTGAGGTATTTCGCTAAGGCGGCATATCGTCTGTGCGCCTAGACTTTTAAAAGCTAACGTTACGCCGCCAAAAAACAAAACAAACGCAACCAATATTTTTCTTGTTATTTGCATAATTATAAATTTCCGCATATTTTTCCTCTTTTATTACTAAAATATAATATAGCGTTCATTATGCATAAAAACAAAGTTTTTTTAGAAATTAATATAATAATTTAAATAATGGATTAAAATGAGCAAATAATATACTGAAAATACAGAATAATCTTGTTTTTTTATTTAATAAAAAGAATAACGCTAGTTTTTGTAGACGTTTGCCGCAGTTTCAATATACTTTGCTGAAACCTGAATAGTTGATTAAAAATCATATTCCGACTCCGGCGGCAGAAAATTCTGAATTATCAGCTTGTTATCCTCAGCGCGAAGAATTGAGGATCCAGCGAGATTTTTACTCGACCTAGATCCTCGCTTCGCTGCGCTCGCAAGGATGACGAGAAAGAGAAACCTTCTACCTCTCCCCTTGCGGGAGAGGGTCGGGGTGAGGGGTTGGCGTGAGGGGCGTTAGCGTCAAACTCGCGTCGCAGCCTAACAGGGGCGAATGATTATTCGCCCCTACAGATTGTGGCAACGCAGAGATAAACTAGGGATTGCCCCCTATAAGGTCTAATTTTCTAATCCATTCGCTCTTACAAAATGGCGTAGCCCTCAAATCCGCCCAGAAAATTCAAGAAACGCGAACAAAGATAGGATCATCCTGTTTCTGTATCCTTGGAAGCATCCGCCGTTGGTCGCGATATTGTCCGCGAAACTTAGGGCAAATTCCGTCATAGCGCCAGGATCGTTGCTTAAGTACGTGTAAATCTGTCTAAAAATTGGAACCAAGGCCTGATGCCGTTGCAATTTCGAAAAAGCCGTCGGAAGAATCGCTAATTCTTTCTCATATCCTAGATCTGTCAGCCAGCTGGTCATGCATGTTTTTATATCCTCTAGAGACGCGGCGGCGCTTATCGGCGATTCGGCGTCTAAAAATGTTGAAACTTGAGGCTGAATCCCGCCTATGACCTGATCCAATCGATGAACGCTAGGAGTCGCGCTAGCCAACTGAATATTTGCGCATGTTCCGCTCATCGCGGCCAGCGCGGCGTCCAATTCCGTAGCCGACGCGTTAAACGCGCTCAAAGCCGCCGCTAAAAGCATCGCTTTTTTCATTAGTCTTCCTCCATGTTTGTAAAAAAATACGCGTAAAAATTTATAATAATAAAGTTAAGAAAAAGTTAATTTTTTAAAAATATTTTTAAATTATGAAGAAATTAATTTTTTTCTATATAAATTAATCGTTGACAATGCGAAACGTTTCGGCGGCGTAAAGAGCGGCGGCGTTTCGCAAGAATGACGTAACGTTATCGTTATTCGTTCGTCAAACCGCAAGCGCCGCCCAATCCTATTCGCGTTCCGCCGTAAAAGCGTTACGATGGCAAAAAAGGCGGTTCAAGAGTTAAATCTAGTATTGGTAGCGTCATTGGCAATGTAAAAACAGAAAACGGAGCAAGGGGAACAAAATCTAACGCGACCGCAGGCTGTTCTCCGAGCGGCGCCGCTATAGCGACGGGAGGAAGACCCGGCGTTGTCGGAGCTGCCGGCGTTTCTGTCGTTTCAGGCGCTGCGTCTGTCGTCATTATTTGCTTTTTCAAATATGAATTCCATCTATTTCTCACGTGGGCTTCCGTGCGATCAACTAGACGGTCGGCGATAGCTCTCCATCTGTTGCCTAACGTTTTCTGTAGCTCGATAATAACGGCGTCTTCTTCAGGCGTAAACTGTCTAAACTGGCCGCCTCTGAGCCGCGCTAGTCTAACCCTTAACGTAGTGGCATCATCTCGCTTTACAGTTGCGGTTTCATTGAATTGTCGCAGTTGGTCAACCGTAATAACGCTGGAATCTCCGGCTATTCTTAATAAAAGCGCGTCGTCTTCTGAGGAAAACCTTGCGGTGGAAACTCCTGAATCGTCATTTCCCAAAAGCCTCCATTTATCCCTTAAACGGCGACCGCTTTGACGTAAGTTTTCTGACAGGCCATCATTATATTGATTGGCGACTGCGATCCAAGTATAGCGCTTCCCTTGAGCGGCCATTATTCCTTCTAATCGTTCTACATCTACAGGCGTATGGGGGAGAAGTCGCCGCGGCGCGGCGGGCGCTGCGACTGTTAAAACCTGTTCCTGACTCGCCGCCGGATCAGGTTGCATCATACAATCGCAGCTGCCAAACGCCAGAAATAACGCGGCAAAGATATGTCTATTTTTCATACAAACCTCCAATAATTATTCTCATATAATAATTATTATTTTATTTATTAAAATATAAATTTTAATATTTTTTATGAAAATTTTTACAAGCCCAACTAATTATTCCGATGGATTTTTTGAAAGTTGCGGCGTATTCTAAGAAGGGCGAATTTTGAGGAGAAGTTATGGATAACGAAGAGTGTATTTTTTGCAAGATAGTCGCCGGAAAAAGTCCCGTTCACAAAATTTGGGAGGACGACGAGCATCTTGCTTTTTTGGCGTTATATCCAAACACATTAGGAATGTCGGTGGTTATTCCAAAAAAGCACTTTCAAAGCTACGCGTTTGATTTACCCGATGAAGAACTTTCTAAATTAGTAAAAAAAGCGGCGATAGTCGGGAAACTTCTCGACGCTACGTTCGAAGACGTGGGCAGAACTGCGCTAATTTTCGAAGGATTCGGAATAAACCACGTTCACGCGAAACTTATTCCGCTTCATCACACAAATCAGAAAGATTGGAAGCCTATTCACACCGATTTCAACAAATTCTTCGAAAGATACGAAGGATACGTCTCTTCTAACGAGTATCACGGAGAAACCGAAGACCTAGCCAAAACCGCCGCGAGAATCCGCGCGACGGCCGAGAAGATGGGGCTATGAGAGATTTGATCCGCGTAAAAATTGCGCTGTAGGTTTACCGCTACGCGCTTCATTCTTCCTTATGCGCGTTAGTTCATGAGATTTATTATATCTTTCTTATCAAGCCCAGTTATGTCAATAACGTCGTTTAAGTCCATGCCCCTTAAAAGCAGTTTCCTCGCCATATTTCTTGCTTTACTCAATTCTCCCTCTATTCTGCCTTCCATTCTGCCTTCTTTAACCCCCAAGTTATAGGAATGGGCTTTTGCATTGCGTTCAAGGTCTTGCAGCCACATGCGTTCGTTGTAAATCCGTCTCACTTTCGGATTCTGACTCACTCTTTTCAACTCCGTCATAGCTTCCTCCACTTCCGGTATCGATAAAAACTCCGGCGGTATCTCCTCCGGATTCCTTAAAAAATATACCCACGCTTTGAATACCTTCGAAATATTTTCTTGCCTTATGTCAACTTTTGGCAGCTCGACTATAAACGTCCTAAACTTATCCGTCGCAACCTCCGCCGAATCAAGCGGCGTTTCTTTAAACGTATAAACTGCCTCGTGAGTGTGATATTTCCTCTTGGTTTCGTCGTAATTCGCAAGCCATATCGAGATCATATTCGGCAGAGAATCGAATTCTTCGCTCTCTTTTAAACCTTCCAGCATCATCTTCGACTGATAAAACGCAGAGCGATTAATAATTCTTCCGTCGTCGCAACACTGAATCTCAATGTTGATTTTGGTCGAGTCGGACGCGGTCGCTCTAACGTCGAGACGAACCGATCTACCTTTCGGCAAATCCTTCGGAATCTCGGAATTCTCAATAACTACGTCTTTGATTAGAGGCTTGCCGTCGAGAATCGAATTTATAAGGCTAATTAACGCTCGCTTATGCGACTCCTTCCCAAAAATATTCTTAAATATGTAATCGGAACACGGCGATAATAGATCAATTTCTTTTTCCGTTCCCATATTTAAAACCTATCGCAAATATCGCTGTATTATAGCATATTCGGCTCGCAAAAAGAAAATTTCAGCGATAAAAGACAACTGAATTAGGTTCTACCAATCTTCCTGTGTAGCTTCCACATTCTCGCGATCCCATTCTTCCCAAAAACAGTCTTCGCAATTCGTGTGATCGCCGTCAAAAGCGCCCGCCGTCGCGAACTCCAGCTCGTCGATTCCTTCGATCTCGACCGCGGTTTCCGCTATTGCCGCGGCGGTTGTCGCTCGCTTATTTAGTACGGAAAATCTATATCTAACTTGAGCGTCGGTTCGGTTTGTTCCCATGAGTCGCGCAATCTCCGTCCATTCGCATCCTAACGTCTCGTAGTATCGAAAAATATCGGCGTCCTCCTCCGCAGTCCACGGATCTCTATTTATTTTTGGATTCAGAACGCGATCCCATCTCTGTTTCAACTGAGATCTAGAACGTCTTAGAAATCTTCGAGCAACTTTACCCCAATTTCCTTCTCCCAATTCTTCGACCGTCGCTATTAACCGGTCGTCCTCTTCCCCTGTAAACCTATGCGGTTTTCGTTCGTCGATTGAAACGGCGGCCGCGCTAGCCTGAGGCGCCGTCAGATAAAACGGAGTCATGCAATCGCAGCCGTCGAATATCAGAAATAGGATCGCAAAAACATTTTTCCTATTCATCTACCACCCCATGTATAACTGTCGAATCTCGTAATAACTAAGAGGCTCCTGCTCTACTTCGTCTTCGCTATCGAAAACGCCTAATTCCTTTTTTAAGTCCGCCAGAAAGAGATCTACTTCAGGGGATTCCGACGGCGCCGTTTGTTGAGTCGACTGCCGCTCAGAAACTTCTGTCATTGAAGATTTTTGAACGTAAGTTTTCATCCTAAATGCCGAAATATCAGGTTGCGACGCTATACAGTCGCCGCTTCCGAACGCTAAAAATAACGCGGCTAACGAACTTTTCTTTTTCATAATTTACCCATAATTTATCTCAAAATAATAAAAAATTATTTTCTTATTTATTTCAATAAATTTTTTTAATTTTTTTTATAATTTAATTTCTGTCGCGTGAAATAAAACCAAGTCCTGCGACGGTTCTATAATCGGCTGTTGAGTTGGCGTGAAGATTCTGTCCTTGATAACGACGCGAAACTCGCGAGGGAAATCGCGTCGCCATTTGATTGCGAATAAATACAACGTCCGCCTTGCCGAGATATCTTTAATTGAAATGGAAGCCCATACTTCGTTCCACAATTTATATTCTGAAACCCACAAATTTTCGTCCGATAGCTTTTTCTCGACGGATTCTATTCTTACCTTTGTATTGAATAGTCTTTTCAGCACGCTAACAGACTCCTAGGTTCAGAAACGGACTTAACAGGCGTTTAACGCCTTGAGAAACAAAGCCGTTCTGCGGATAGGAAAATCTCTCCTGAAACGCGTTCGCAACCAGCATCAGATTCGCCAGTTTTAACTGATATGGGATATTTTCCGGATCCTCCGAAATTCCGGTTTCATATATGATCCTCACGGAAATTTTCCGCTTATTCTGAAAAAGTTTCGGATCGTTTAGACATAAGCAAAACCTTTCGTTTATCGTTTCAAGGGAATATTTTTTCGGATCGATTTCTCTATCGTCGATTTCAACGAGAATGATTTTCATAATCGGCGGTTTTGGCAAAGGGATTCTCATAACGCCGCAAAAAATATTTGGATACGAGCTATTCCCAGGCTTAAAATTAGAGACGGACTCTCTGTCCAGCTTGTATTCCCAAGTTTGCTTTACAATTGACTTCTGAATTGTTGTTTCAATCGCCTCGCGAGTCGATTTTATGAGATTCAGAATCAAATTATCGTCAAAATCATGATCTATTCGCAGATAATTTTTGGCTTCTCCAAGCGTAACGATCTCGCTCGCCGGTTGTTCAATAAGATTTAGCTGCATTTTGATTTTTCCTTTCGTTTTTTTTGTCAATCTGAGCGTAATAATTATAGAGGCGAATATTCGTTCGCTTTTATCGACGTTAAGCGTCTTTTCTCGTCGTCTTTAC
>JAISHN010000097.1 GCA_031262635.1 Holosporaceae bacterium | reverse complement strand
CAACTTTCTCTCTGATTATCGGAATTAACGACTCTGCGTTCGTCTTCTGGATTATCTGAGCGTAAACTTTTCCTCCTCGCTTCAACAACCCAAATACAGGAATCTTTCCCGCAGCTCCTCTGCCTCGTTTGCCTTTCCTCACTCCTCCAAAATAACTCTCGTCTATCTCTATCCTTCCGAAAAACTTTGGGGTTGACTTCTACAGCGATGACGTAGAGAGAAAAAACGGCGACTACAACAAGCTAGTAATTCATAATTCCCTTCAACCATAATGCGGTTTCTAACCCTTTAGGCGGGTTACTCGGAAACTCTTCCGTATAAATCTTCGTATCTAACGATATCGTTTTCGTCTAAGATTTCTCCAAATTGAGTTTCTTCTATTATTAAGAGTTCATTTCCCGCGTTTTTTAATCTATGAATAGCGTTTACTGGAATTTCAACGGTTTCCTGGGATTTTAAAACGCGCGTGACGCCGTTGACGGTCGCTTCCGCGAGACCTCCGACGACTTTCCATTTTTCGGAGCGATGTTTATGAGATTGCAACGACAAGCTCGCGTTCGGATTGACCGCTATGGTCTTTTTTATAAAACCCTCGCCGACTTCGTCCACTCGCCAGTATCCCCAAGGCCTTTGTCCGACTTCGCCCTTTTTGTAGCTCACAATTTTATTACCTCGTTAGAACGCCGGTTAATAGTTTTACGTCTTCCGCTAGATTTGCGTCCTTTTTTATTAATTCTTCTATTTTTCTACAAGCGTGAATCACCGTGGTATGATTGCGCCCGCCGAAGTTTCTGCCGATTTCCGGCAGCGACATTGTCGTAAGCTTTTTAGCCAGATACATCGCGACTTGTCTCGGCAGGGCGCTCTGTCTAGAGCGATTTTCCGACGACATCTCGCTAAGCTTTATGGAATAATGCGAGGCGACTTTTTTCTGAATTTCTTCAATTGACGTTCTCCGATCGCTGGAACGCAGAAGGTCTGCAAGAACTTCCGCGGCGTTTTCAACGGTAATATCGCGGCCTACAAAAACGGCGTTTGCGACTATTCGGTTTAACGCGCCTTCTAGTTCTCTGACGTTCGACGTTATTTTATGAGCGATAAATTCCAAAACCTTGTCGGGAATTTTCGCTTGGCATTCAATTGCTTTGGATTGCAATATGCTGAGTCTTAGCTCGTAAGTCGTCGGATGAATATCCGCCACAAGTCCGCATCCTAACCTTGACTTTAATCTCTCTTCCAAGTCCTCTAAGTCTGAAGGAGATTTATCCGCGGAAATAACTATCTGCTTATTGTTCGCCGCCAATGAATTAAACGTGTGGAAAAATTCTTCTTGAGTCGAATCTTTGCCGCACATAAATTGAATGTCGTCAATCATCAGAACGTCGACGGAGCGAAACTGTTCTTTAAAAGCTATCGTGGCTTTGCATCTAAGCGATTTTACAAATTGATACATAAATTTTTCGGCCGACGTGTACGCGACGATTCTTCTCGGATTCTGCTTTTTGATACGCCAAGCGATCGCGTGCATTAAATGCGTCTTTCCGAGGCCGACGGCTCCGTATAAAAACAACGGATTGAAGGCTACTTTGTCGGAATCGGCGACTCTCTGAGCCGCGGCGTAGGCGAATTCGTTCGGTTTTCCTACGATAAAATTTTCAAAGGTAAATTTTGGATCTAGAGGAATGCCAAAATCCGTAGTTTCGTCGGATTTTTCGCGCTGGATTCTTCTTTCCTCAATATTCTTGACTATTTTATCGGATTTTTCAGAAACGGACGCTCGGGAGGACGATACGAATATCTCTATCGATTTGATATCCTTGTTTTGCTTCTGACAGAACTGAAGAATTAGCGCCGAGTAGTTGTTTACGACCCAATCTCGCAAAAACATGCTCGGAGCTTTTACATATAAAACGCCGGAATAAAATTTGTCGACCGATAAAGGAGATATCCAACTATTTACGACCGGAGTTCCAAGATCGCGCTGCAAGTCTCGGTAAACGGCGTTCCATAATCTTTCTAAATCAGAACTATCCATGAAACGCGCCTTTTTTTCAAAATCGACTAACCTCTACTCTTCCGTCGTTAAAACGACGGCAGTTTATAAAGGACTCTTTTTATTTTATAGGGAAGCGGCTTACTTTGCTTCCGTGGACTTAAAGAGTCGGTGCAAACGCGAGATTTTACGATTGGCCGTATTTCTATGCAACACGCCCTTCGCAACGCCTTTCTGGATCTCGGACTGAGCGTTTGAAAAAGCGGAAGAAGCGTTTTCAGACCCCAAACTTGAAACGAATTTTTTTATAAACGTTTTAATGCGACTGATTCTGCCTTTGTTCAAAGCAGTTCGCTTTTCGCTCTGTCTTATCCTCTTTAAAGCGGACTTATGATTAGCCATTTTACCTCTATATCCTCATAAAATACGGAACAGTCAAAATACGCCGTTATTTAAAAGACAATTATCCTCTAATTTGGAAATCTTCGAAATATTTTGACAAATCCTCCAGTAAGATTTTATCAGAAAAGATCTTATGTTCAATAACATTATTGTCTTTGTCCCGACATTTTTGGAGAACGAATTTTTTCACTCCGAGAGCCGAGGCTTCTTTTAAAGCGTCGATAAGCGCGGCGGTTTCCATCGGCGGATCGACAGTCATTCTCGCTTCAAAGTCTACGCCGGATGCGATTAGCTCTTTCAAACTTTCTTTAGCGCCGATTCCGCTGTCTTGAATTCCCGTAATATCGCGATATCTATCAAAGGCGTATTTAAAATCGAATCCAACCCAATCTATAAGCGGAAGAACCTTCGCAAATCTATCGGGAAACGAGCCGCCAGTGTGAAGGCCTATTTTAAAACCCATTCTCTTAACGTCCATTATCGCGTTTGGAAGACACTCTTGAAAAAGCGGCTCTCCTCCGCTAAATACGACCCCTTCCACAAAACCTTTGCGGAGTTCAATTAAATTAAGGACGTCTTCCCACGGGAGAGATTCCGCCGCCGATATCGAAAATAAATGACTATTATGGCAGTAACGACATCTCCAAGGACACCCTTGAAAGAATATCACGCTAGCAAGACGCCCTGGATAGTCTATCGTCGTAAGCGAAACAACCCCGCCTATAAGCGGCGTTTTCATAGTTAGTGATTAGTCTTTGTAACAACAGTCGGAACAAGTTGCTTTTTCATCGAAATGAACTCTTTCGGCATGCTCGGATTTCTTCCCGATATTAAAATCATCCTCTGGACGATGATATCCCATAACTCGAGTCCAAACTTCGCACTTGCTGCGCTCTTCGTCTCTTAATTCTATCTCCTCGTTCATAGAACCTCCGTTTTTTAGCTATGTTCCTATTTTATATACGGCCGCGACGTAAAGCAATTGAGATTTTTTTAGCGTTTAGTAAGGAGACAAATGGATTTCCTTCTCGTAATTGAGAGAAATATGGATTTTGTAATACCTTTTGCCGTCATATTGCAGGGGCGAATGATTATTCGCTCTTACAAATCCACGGGGCGATATTCCTATCTCGTCGATATCGTTACGTTTAGCGCGTCTCTATATAACCAACAATCCAATCGCCATTGCGGCGATAACAAGCCAAACGGCGATCTTTACGATAGACGCTTTTAACGGCGGTTTGTTATCGTTCGCGTTTGCTATCTTAATACTTGAGTAAGACGAGATATAACTTGCGGAATATTGGCTCATTTTATTGGCCTTCATAAGACCTCCTCTACCCTTTGATCAACAGTTTCGCTTTTTTAGTCCAAGAAGAATCAGGATACTGCGCTTCCAACGCGTCGCGGGCGTTTTTGGCCTCTTCTTTCAGATTTAAGATCTGGCAGCATTCCGCAATTCTATAAAAAGCCTCTTTCGCGTATTCAGTATGAGGCAGATGAGTCTCGACAAACGTGTATCTGCCTATCGCCGCGAGATAGCTTTTCTTTTTTTGATAATCTCGGCCTATAGCCATTTCATGCGCGGCTATAATGTCGTCTAATATGATTATTTTTTTCAGACAGTCTTTATAATATTCAGAATCCGGGAATTTGTTGGCTAATTCCGAAAACGCTCGCTTTGCGTCCGCCGCCATTTTTGAATCTCTTCCGACGGAAGCGACTTGCATGTAGGCGCACATAGCTCTCAAGTACATAGCGTATGGAACTAACTTATGAGCCGGATGATAGCGGAGGAACACTTCTATTTCTCTCACCGCGTCTAAGTAATTCGACGCTCGGAAGTAGCAATAGGCGGCGAGTATTTGTCCTTCGTTCGCTTTTGAGGAATAAGGAAATAGCGTCTCAATATCCTTAAATTCGGAGGCCGCGTCTTCGAAGTCGCCCTCTTTCATTAAGTTCATAGCCTTTTTATATATGCTTTCCGGCGAGCGGTTTTTAAAATCTTCCTTAGAAGACGAACAACCGACGATCAATAAAACAATAAGCGTTCTTAAAACGAATTTCACAATTACCTCTTACTTTACTCCCGTAGACCCGTAGCCGCCTTCCGATCTACAAGTTTCGTCAAGCGAATCTACCACATTCCAATCGATTTTTTCGTATTTTTGTATCACCAGCTGCGCGATTCTCATGCCGCGTTCTATCGCAAAATCCTCGCCTCCGAGATTGATCAGCAGAACCTTTACTTCGCCGCGATAATCGCTGTCTATCGTCCCTGGAGAATTTAGTACTGCGATTCCATTTTTATAGGCTAGACCGGAGCGCGAGCGGATTTCTCCGTTACATCCGGCGGGAACGGCTATGGATATTCCAGTCGGAACCAAAGCTCTTTCGCCTTTTCTAAGAAAGACGCTCTCGGAAATCGCCGCTCGCAGATCAAGCCCCGCGCTTCCAACGGTCGCGTAAGACGGAAGCTCGATTCCAACGCCGTTCTCCAGAATTTTTATAGGAATCTTCATTATTTTATTTTTGTTATTTGTTTTGCGTACTTTGTTTCAAATTCGTTCATAAATTTCTCAACGCCTTTTTCGGAAATGCTTCCGCTTATTTCCGCTCGCTGAATCTGAGCCATGCTTACGTCGTCCGTAGTCGCGTCGCGAATTTTGAATTCGCCGTTCTTTTCATGGCGAACAGACCAAATTATTATAACGTCCTTCTTGCCAGGTATCTGAACCCTAGTTTCAATTAGATACTGCGATTTTGCTTTTTCTTTTGCTCCGGAGACTACGAATTTCGCGGCTTTGTACTCTTTGAAGTTGGATGCGTAGAAGCGTACTAGCATATTAACAAAGCAGCGCGTGAAGACTGTTTTTTGGGATTGGTTCAAAACGCGGGCGTATCTGCCTAAACAGAAATTAGCCATAGAATCGATCGAAAAATTCTCGTTTACTAGTTTTTCGAACTCCGCCATGACTTCTTCGTCCGACAAATTGGGAGCGTTTATTATATCGAGAGCTTGATTGCCTAATCTTTCAATGAATTGCTTGCATTGTTGAGCTGTGGTTGAGGTTTTGCTAACGCTCGTCGAAGCTGCGACGGCATTTTCCATTTGCAACCCGCCGACTAAAATTAATGCCGCCAAAATAAAGCTAAAACTTAATCTAAATTTACTCTTCATATCTCCTCCGGCATAATATTTTGCAATTATAACCGACGAAAACGCGTTTTACCAGCGAGTTTAAGCAAGTCCGTTATTCGCGTTCGTCGCGAGAAAGAGGATGATATTTTTTAATAACTTCTTTTAATCTTTTTTGAGCGACGTGAGTATATATTTCCGTCGTAGATATGTCGCTGTGTCCGAGCATTTTTTTCACGCTTAAAAGATCGGCTCCGTTATCCAAAATATGCGTCGCAAAGGCGTGTCGCAGAACATGCGGCGAGATCTTTGCCGGATCGATTCCAGAAAACGCGGCGATTTGCTTGAGTATCTGAAAAACTCGCTGCCTGGTTATATGTTTCGCCGGATTTACCGATGGAAAAAGCCAGATCGACTTTGCGGCGACGATTTTCCATTCTTCCATAAGCGATAACGCCCTGCGAGCAAGCGGAACTATCCGCTCTTTGCTTCCTTTGCCGAATATTCTTATAAATTGCGAGTCTACTATCGAGTTTCGCTTAAGCGATATCAACTCGCTTACTCGCAAACCGCTTCCATAAAGAAGACAAAGTATTAAATCCGCTCGTATTTTTTCTTCGCATTCTAAAAAGCTCGTCGCGTTTTGCAGTTTCGTTATCGTCTCTTCGCTTACGATTTTCGGCAAAGGCCTTTTATATTTCGGCTGACGTATAAAACGCATCGGATCGTTGGAAATTAATTCTTCCCGACGCAGAAATTTAAAAAACTGTCGCAGAGACGATAATTTTCGCTTAACGCTGGAAGTTTGAAGATTCTTTTCTTGAAGTTTTGATAGATATGAAACTATATCTTTCTCTTCAATCGCGCCGTCCAAAGAGATGAAACTCTCAAAATCGGAAAGATCAAGGACGTAAGACTGAACGGTGTTAGGCGACGCGTTTCTTTCGCTTTTTAGATATTCTACAAAAAGCTCGACAAATCTGTTCATTGATTGGATTCTAAACGAACCGTCCGCTTGACGCGAACGATTCGTTCAAGAAACCGCCTTTATCGAGCGAAGTTTTTTTGCGGAGCGGAATGTTTCTGTCCGGCGTTCGCGAGCGTTTCAAATTCGCTGAAGAAGAAGCGAATTTCTCTCTTAGCGCTTTCAGGACTGTCTGATCCATGAACGGCGTTCGCTTCGCGATCGGTCCCGAAATCTCCTCTTAAGGTGCCTTTAGCGGCCTTTTTAGGATCGGTCGCTCCTTCAAGCGTCCTGTAACGCTTTATAGCGTCGGGTCCGCTCAAAATCGCCACGACTACGCGTCCTTTGCTCATATAAGTACAAAGAGAGTCAAAGAACGGCTTGTTTTTGTGTTCTCTATAAAATTCCGCGGCTTGTTCTTTTGTTAAACGAACCATTTTTAACGCCTTGATTTTAAAGCCCGCTTTTTCAATTCGGCTTAAAATCTCTCCGATTTGCCCTTTCTCAACGATTTCCGGCTTAGCTGGAATTGCGAACGTTTCCTCTTCCTGAATAACCGTCTCCTTCGACGAAGTCGATCCGGCGTCTACCGAGCTGACGAACAACAACGCGCCGAATAGCGCGGCTACTTTTTTCATTATAGATACCCTCCGTTTAACTTTTGATCGTATCTAACATAAAGAATAAGCGTTTGCAAAGGGTTTTTATGAATTAGAACGGCCGCTTCGCCGCTCTCGCAAGAATGACGAGCGTAAGAGATTTAGAACGCCCGTTTCTATTGTTTTTATAAGAAAATCTCTTTATAGTTCGCCGCGTTGAATAATAAGGGATTTGTAATGCCTAAAAAAATGGGGTTTAGCGCCGTTTTGGCTCTAGTGTTCGGAAGCCAAATCGGATCGGGAATCTTCGTGTTGCCCGCGGCTTTAGCTCCGTTTGGAATGTTCGGCGTGTTTGGATGGGCGATCGCCGGCTTAGGCGCCGTTCTACTCGCTTTCGTTTTTGCGGAATTATGTTCGAAACTTCCTCAAACCGGAGGGCCTCACGCATACGTCCGACAGGTTTTCGGGCAAAAAGCGGGATTTTTCGTCGGCTGGACTTACTGGCTCGTATCTTGGGTCAGCACGTCGGTCGTTTTTATCGCGGCCATTTCCAGTCTAAGCCCATTTATAGGAAAAAACGCGTCGCCATACGAGTATTTATTCTGGGAGATAATCCTGCTTAGCGTCATCACCGCCGTTAATTGTAAGAGCGTTGAATTTGCCGGAAAAGTCGAGTCTATTTTTGCCATATTGAAGCTTATTCCATTCGTTATCGTACCGCTCGTTCTTTTTACTCGCTTCGATCTCGCGAATATATCCATGTCGCCGCAGTATGCGGACGTTTCTTTCTTTAAACTAGCGGTAATAGTCGCGACGACCTCGTTTTGGGGATTTATCGGAGTAGAATGCGCGACCGCTCCGGCCGGAGCCGTGCGAAATCCTTCAAAAACGATTCCTAGAGCGATAATTTTAGGGACTTTAGGAGTCGCCGCCGTTTACGTCGTAAGCAGCCTTTCGGTTATGGGAGCGATTCCAAGCGCCGCGCTCGCGGTCAGCAAAGCCCCCTACGTAGACGCGATTAACTTAACGTTGGGGGAAAACATATCCAAGCTTGTGTCTCTAGTCACCTTTATAATAATGGCCGGAACGTCGAACGCATGGACGCTAACCGCCGCGCAGGCGTCGTTAGGCCTTGCGCAAAACGGAATGCTTCCGGCTTTTCTAGCAAAAAAGAACAAAAACGCCGCGCCGTATGTCGGCGTAATAGCCAGCGGAGTCGGAATACTTCCAATACTGATACTTTCGACAAGCCCAAGCTTATCTGAACAAATATCCGGCATAATAGATTTTTCCGTCGGAGTATTTTTAATAGTCTACGCGACGTGTTGCTTAGCGTTTATAAAGATCAGCTTCGATTCGAGAAAAATTTTAAAAGTTATTTTGGGAATCATTGCGTTTTTGTTCTGTCTCATAATAATAATAAACTCGTCCGTCGAATCGACGATCGTATCCCTGCTATTTATCGCCAGCGGAATATTAGTTATGCCATTCGCAAAATTTTCAAAAGAGAAGAAGGCGTAGACAACGTCGAGCGATAGTCTAAGGAGGCGTTATGAAAACTACGTTCGAAGAAGCTTACGCTATATTTAATCGACCGTTTTTTAAGCTGTTAAAAATCGCCCACGATATTCACGCGCAGAATTTCGACGAGCAGACCGTTCAAATAAGCGATATCATAAGCGTTAAGACCGGCGGTTGTTCAGAAGACTGCGCTTATTGCGCTCAATCGGCGAGAAACGGAGCTAAAGCGCCGAAGCAACCGATGTTAGATTTGGAAACGGTTGTAAACGCCGCCAAAAAGGCCAAAGAAATTGGAGCCAGCCGATTTTGCATGAGCGCTTCCGGTCGTTGCATATCGTCCGAAGAAGAATTCGACAAAATCTGCGAGACGATAAAAGCCGTAAAAGCTCTCGGGCTTGAAACTTGCGTCACGCTCGGATTTTTGACTGAAACTCAGGTAAAAAAACTAAAAGAAGCAGGATTGGATTACTATAATCACAACATAGACTCCTCTCGGGAGTTTTATAAAAACGTCGCGACGACAAGAACTATCGACGATCGCCTGAAAACCATAGAACTCGTTCAAAACGCCGGCATAAACGCGTGCGCCGGAGGAATCGTCGGCATGGGCGAAACAAACGAAGACAGAGTTAAGATGCTTGTTCTGCTTGCGAATCTTTGTCCGCCGCCTCGCTGCGTTCCGATCAATAAATTAGTGAAAATTCCAGGAACAAAAGTCGACGATTCTAATCCAATCGACGATTTTGATTTTGTAAGACTTATCGCGACGGCGAGAGTATTAATGCCAAAATCCTACGTAAAAATCGCCGCCGGCCGCAATACTCTCTCCGAACCGACGCAAGCTTTGTGCATATTCGCCGGAGCGAACGCGTTGTTTTCTGGAGAAAAACTGCTAACAGTCGACAATATGAAAGAAGGCTCGGATAAAAGATTCTTCGATAAATTGGGAATTAAGATAGAACGGCCGAATTTAGACTAGCGCTCAAGCGAACCCTAGGAATTTTTTCGACCAATTACTCGCATTTTAAGTAAAAAAAATCCGACAAAAAACGATGTTTCTGCGCTAAACTACGCTCCGTTTTGAAGAGCGCGATTTAATGAATATCAATAACGCCGAGAAACCGTCGACTTCGCGGAATAACAAAGATTTTATCCTCGGACTGCCGAAGACAATTTGGGTCGTTTGTATCGTGAGTTTCTTTTCTAATTGCTCGTCGGTTATAATCACCGCTTTTTCTCCGCAATTTATAATCAATATTCTGGGAGGAACTACGGTAGCTCTCGGTTGTATAAGAGGACTCTCGGAATCTTTATCGTATCTGGTCAAAATGATTTCCGGCGTTTTCAGCGACTGGCTAGGAAAGCGTAAGATTTTAATCGTGTTAGGCTACTTGTGCGGCGCTCTTTCAAAGCCTATGTTCGCATTCTGCAACGGATTGGGGCTTTACATATTCGCCCAATCGTTTGAAAGAATTACCAACGGGTTGCGAGACACTCCGAGAGACGCTCTAATCGCCGACTGCGCGCCTAAAGAGCTGAAAGGAAAAAGCTACGGCGCTCGCCAATTTTGCGCCTTTACCGGATCTATGATCGGGTCGCTTTTCACGCTTTTAATCATGTGTCATTTTGGTTCGAGCGAGTTCGTCGTCAGGATGATTTACTTAGTCGCCGCGATTCCTCTCGCGATTTCCGTTCTATTGCTTTGTTACGGCGTAAAAGAGCCGAAAGGAATCGTTAGTCTGAAAAGGCGAAAAGGCTTTCCGATCAAAAGAAAAGACATAGAGCAATTAGGGAGAAGTTTTTGGTATTACTTGTTTATATGTTTTATATTCCTCTGCTCGCGTTTTAGCGAAACGTTTTTAATATGGCGAGCGCAGAATTTAGGACTGGACGTAACGTATGCTCCGCTTGTGCTAGTGGTGATGTACGCGTTTAACGCTCCTACCGCGTGGATCGTCGGCAAATGGTCTGATAAACGCGAGAGAAAGTTGTTTTTGTCCTTTGGATTCTGCATGTTGTTGGCTTCGTCCATCGTTTTGACGACGGCGACGAACGCGTGGCAAGCGTTAATCGGCGTCGCGTTCTACGGAATTCACTTTGGCGCGACGCACGGGACGTTCTACGCCGTCGTTTCCGACTACGCCCCGCCGCAAATAAAAGGCACGTCCATAGGAATTTTCAATTTAACGTACTGCGTCGGATTATCCGTCGCAAATATTCTCACCGGCTGGATGTGCGCTAGTTACGGAGCGGAAACGGCGTTTGTCGTCAACGCCGCGATAAGCCTAGTCGCGTCGATCGGAATATTGTTTATAAGACCGAATAAAGCGAATTATGAACTAAACGCTAAACTTGAGGATTGAATAAAGCCTAGAATTTTAGCTTTAACTATCAATTGTTTGTAAAATTCTCTGGATCGTCAATGGTGGGCGCCGTAGGACTCGAACCTACGACCCGCTGATTAAGAGCCGGAGAGATATTCAATCTTACTTGGAGCGACGTTGATTTGCGAAACGGCTCGATTTTGATCAAAGACACTAAGAGCGGCAGAAACAGAAACGCCGTCATGACTTCGGAC
>JAISHN010000074.1 GCA_031262635.1 Holosporaceae bacterium | reverse complement strand
GGCGGTTTTGATCAATTTATAATAACGAAACATAACCGCCCTCGCGATAAACCTATCGGCATCGTTAAATAAAAACGGTTAAAAAAGAGTTAAGAAAACGCATATCGTAACGTAGGGGCGATATAGACTTGGACGGCTAACCTCGCTCGCTACAAAAGAACGAGCGCTACGGATAAATGTAGAGGTGGCATCGCCTGCCCTTATGCTCCTTTTTCGTCATCCTCGAGCGAAGCGGAGGATCCAGACGGTAAAGAGACTTCACTATGTTCGTCATTGCAAAAAGCGAAGCTCGAAGCGCGCTAGAAAAACGGCTAAAGCATCAAAGATTTAAACGAGGACTTTAGCCGCTGCGTTTATAATTTTCCACAAATTTGTTATCGTATTGTTAATTAGTAGTTAAGGAGGAAAAATATGGGCGCTTTTCAAGCGAGAATCTCGTATAAAAGCGAAGATCTCACTCCTATTCTAAGTTCTGAAACGATAGATTATCATTACGGCAAGCATCATTGCGGATATGCTAATACGTTGAATTCGTTGATAGAAAACACGAAATACGCGGATAAAACGCTTGAGGAAATTATCATAAAGTCGCGAGGAGTCGATCAGAAAATATTCAATAACGCCGCTCAGTTATTTAACCATGATTTTTATTGGAGTTGTCTAGAACTAGGCTGTAAGCCGGAAGGTCAATTGAAAATGGCTGTAAACAATCAATTCGGATCTTTCGAGGTATTTGCAACTCAGTACGCGGCGTTTGCAAATACGATGTTCGGCAGCGGGTGGAGTTGGCTCGTTTGGGAAAGCGAAAAATTTTCTTTCGTCAATACGCAAAACGCGGAAACTCCCGTCGGTACAAATCAAAAAGCGGTCTGCGTAATCGATCTGTGGGAGCACGCGTATTACATCGACTATCGCAACAACCGCGCGGAGTACGTCGATAGGATTTTGAAACGCTGCGTAAACTGGAAGTTCTGCGGGCAACAAATCGCGCGAGGCGGAATTGAGAATAGGAAATATAGATAATGAAAAGATTTTTAAATAGTTATAAAATTAATATAATTTTACGAATGCAAGAACATATAGATGAACGATAACAGCGCAAATGCGGCAAAAAATTCCCGTTTATTAAATATGCCTCAATTCATTGAAATACGAGGAGCAAGGGTCAACAATTTAAAGAATATCGACGTAGATATTCCGCTTGGGAAGATCGTCGGAATTTGCGGCGTGTCTGGGTCGGGAAAAAGCTCGCTGGCGTTGGGCGTTTTGTACTCGGAGGGATTCCGAAAATACTTAAGCGCGTTGTCGGCGTATTCCAAACGAAGAATCGCTCAGCCGAAAAAGGCGAAAATCGATTCGATCCGGTTTTTACCGTCTACTATAGCGTTGCGACAGCGGCCGGCGATTCCTGGAATCCGAAGTACGGTCGGGACGATGACGGAGACGCTGAACGTCGTTCGGCTGATGTTCTCGCGACTCGGGAGCCATCCGTGCCCCAACGGCCATCTGGTCGATTCGTCGCTGGAGTTCGTAAAAACGGAGAAATTCGTCTGTCCTCAATGCGGCGCGCGGTTTGATATTCCAGACGCGGAGTCGTTTTCATTCAATTCCGGCGGAGCGTGCGCGAAGTGCGAAGGGCTTGGCGTGATTCGCGTGATAAATCCCAAGAAGCTTGTTCCAAACGAAGATCTAACCGTCGAGCAGGGAGCGGTTTCTCCATGGCGAATGATGGGACGAACGCTCAATCCGCTGATCGCAAAAGAACTCGGCGTTCGTATCGACGTTCCTTATAAAGACCTTACGGACGAAGAAAAACATATCCTACTGCGCGGCGAGGAAGGAATTCATCAAGTTATTTATACTAACGAAAAAGGCAAGGCTATTCCGCTGAACATTAATTATGAAAACGCCTATCTCGCGGTGATTAACAGCTCAAAAAGCTCAAGCGATATAACGTTGGCCAAAGCCGAGCGATATTACGATCTCGAAACGTGTCCAGAATGTCATGGAAGCAGAATAAACGCTCGAACCGCGGCCAGCCGGTTGGCGGGATACGATATAAGCAAAGCGTCGGCGCTTTCGATAAAGGAGCTATACGAATTTGCGGAAAAAGTCGCTCAAAATCCGACTTCAGGGTTGGAAAAAATTGCAAACGAGCTGCTCGGCGAACTCTACGTGAAGCTGGATATTTTAAGCTCGTTGGGCGTGTCGTATTTAGCGATAGATAGACTCGGCAATTCGCTCTCGAACGGCGAGCTTCAACGCATTCAGTTGGCGAAGATCATCCAAAACGATACGACCGGCGTTTTATACGTTTTCGACGAACCGTCGATCGGCCTTCATCCAATTAATATAGAGGGCTTGGCGAAGTCTATAAAATATTTGGTCGATAACGGAAACACCGTCGTTCTCGTCGACCACAATACGCTGATTTTAAAAGAAGCCGACTATTTGATCGAGATGGGGCGGAAAGCCGGAGAAGAAGGCGGCCGCGTCATGTGTTTGGGGACTCCGAAAGAGCTTGCGGAAAACAAAGACTCTATTATTGGGAAGTATTTATGTCGTCGTTCCGCTGCTCGCGATAATATTAATGAAGAAAACCCGTTCGAATTTGGCGTTATCGAGCTTGGCGTAAAAGAAAAGTTTAATATAAAAAATTTAACGACAAAATTTCCGGTAAATAAACTGACGGTAGTCGCGGGGGTCTCCGGTTCGGGAAAAACGACGCTGGTTTTAGAGTGCTTAGTCGAAGCCGTTAAGTCTCAAAAGGAAAAACTGCCGGACTATGTATCCAAACTCGACGCTTCTCGCGTAAAAAACGCGCAATTCATCGACGCGTCGCCGATCGGGAAAAATAGCCGTTCGACGGTCGCTACGTATACCGGCGTTTTCGATCTAATCCGCAAGCTTTTCGCAAATACGGACGACGCGCGAGCAAAGGGATATACCGAAAGTTGGTTTTCATACAACAACGTCCAAGGACGATGCTCGACCTGCGAAGGCCTTGGAGAAATGGACATAGATATTCAATATCTGCCCGATCTTACCGTTCCGTGTCCCGACTGCGGCTCCGCGAGATATAACTCTACGGTTTTAAAAGTGAAATACGACGATAAATCGATAGCCGACGTTTTAGCGTTAACCGTCCATGAGGCCATCGAATTTTTCAAAAACGAGCCGAATATCCAGAAAAGACTGATCAATATGGAGCAAATCGGCCTCGGGTACTTAACGTTAGGCGAGGGCACGCCGGAGCTTTCCGGCGGAGAAGCTCAACGCATGAGATTATCCATGGAAACCAACAAAGTTCACGATAAAACTTTGTTTGTTCTAGACGAGCCGACAATCGGTCTTCACCCGAAGGACGTCGAAGTGTTGATAAGCAATCTGAGAATCTTAATATCCAAAGGCGCGACGATCGTCGTTATCGAGCACGACGCCGACATAATTCGCAACGCGGACTATGTTGTGGAAATGGGAGAAAAAGGCGGCCCTGAAGGAGGAAAAATCATCGCCTCGGGAACTGTTTCGGAAATCCTACGGAATCCAAGAAGCGTTATCGCAAAGTGGCTTACGTAAATCAAAAGGCGTTTAAAACGTCGACTTGTTTGTAATCGGCGGTAAGTTTTCTTAACCCGAATAATGGATTAAAAGAATCGATTTAGAGCGGAGATATCAAATATTCCCGTTATCCTAAAACGCCTTTTTACGTCATCGCTTGCTGTAGAAGTCAACTAATTCGTTACATTTTTTGGGATGTTATTAATAGAGCTGTGGGGTCTGTGTTCGTTGTAATAAACCAAGAATCCCAACAGCTCGTTTTTCAGATTGTCGAGATTTTCGTACAACGCTCCCTCGACAAACTCCTCGTTCAGCGTCTTCCAAAACCTCTCGATTTTCCCGTTCGTCTCCGGTCTGCGCGGCTTCGTATATCGATGTTTCATCCTCATTTCTCCGAGCAAAACCTCGAACGGATGGCTCTCCTTATTCTTCGCGAAACGCCCGCTTCCGAACTCCGCTCCGTTGTCCGTCGTCGCCGCGTCGATCTCCACTCCGTACCTGCGTTTCAGCATGTTGAACGACTTCAGCGTCGCAAACAT
>JAISHN010000072.1 GCA_031262635.1 Holosporaceae bacterium | reverse complement strand
GGCGTAATGGTCTATCAAGAGCAGGTTATGCAAATCGCTCAGGCGATCGGCGGATATACGCTTGGACAGGCGGATATTTTGCGACGAGCGATGGGGAAAAAGAACAAAGACGAAATGCTCGCGCAAAAAAAGCGTTTCGTCGACGGGGCGGTAGAACGCGGGGTTTCTCTTGATATCGCCGAGCGTTTGTTCGAGCAAATGAATAAATTCGCCGGATACGGTTTTAACAAATCGCACTCGACTCCTTACGGATTGCTCACATATCAAACGGCGTTTCTCAAAGCGAATTACAAAATGGAATTTTTCGCGGCGATTATGACTCTCGATATGGGCAATACAGACAAGCTGTACGCCTATTATCAAGACGCTCAGAAGAACGGCGCGACAATAATCCCGCCGCACATTAACGAGTCCGAGAGCGATTTCATTATAGATTATCCAAAAAATGCGATCGTCTACAGCCTCGCGGCGATTAAAGGAAGCGGCGAATACGTCGTAAACGAGATAGTTAAGGAACGCAAAGCCAACGGTCTCTATCAATCGATTTTCGATTTAGTCGAGCGTCTTGAGCCGAAGAAAATTCTCAACAGAAGATTCATGGAGAATTTTATAAAATCCGGCGCGTTCGACAAGCTGCATCCTAACAGAAGACAGCTGCTGGAGTCGTTGGACTTGGCGATGTCGGTAAAATCGAACGACGATCAAGGAAGTTTATTCGAAAAATCCTATCCGCAGCTTTTAAAAGTCGACGAGTGGAACGAAACGGAGAAATTGCAAAACGAATTCTCCGCGATCGGCTTTTATATTTCCAACCATCCGATACGACAGTATGAAGAAGAGCTAAAACGCTGTCATTTTCTAACGATAGCCGAAGCTAAGGAAGTTTCGAAAGCGAGAGTCGTCGCCATCATAAACGATTACTCGTTTAAAAAGACTAAAACGCAGAGTAGATTTTGCGTATTGCAAGTTTCGGACGCTTCCGGCGTGGCGGAAGTTTCGATGTTTTCCGAAACTCTGGCGAATTGCCGCGATTTAATCGCTGTAGGAAACATAGTTTCGCTCGATCTTTCTTGCTCTAAAAACGAAGAGCAAACGCGTATGTTCGTCGAAAAAATGCAAAAGTTTGATCCAAAAAACATGAAGGGAAACAAACCGCTTAAGTCTTTTGCAATCAGAGAATCGAGCAAACCGGCTTCGCTTGAAAAAACTTTTCAAATAAAAATAAAGAGCAAAGAAGAGCTAATCGCCGTTAAAAATTTAATTGACAATTTCAAGAAAAACGGAAATTATTCGATCGAATTATCGCTGCCAGAAAAAATATCGTTGCCCGATAAATATGATCTTTCTCAATACGACATACTCGATCTGCGAAGACTGGTCGGCGCGGACAACGCGAAAGTAATTTAATGATAGAAAAACTCTACGATTGGATGATGAGACAGGCTGAGAGTAAAAACGCCGTTTGGGTTTTGACGCTCGTATCGTTTGTCGAAAGCTCTTTTTTCCCGCTTCCGCCGGATCCCGTTCTCGCTATCGTCGTCGCGAAAAACCAAAACAAAGCGATACGCTACGCTCTTTTATGCGCGTTGGCTTCCGTGCTCGGCGGATTCCTCGGCTATTATATAGGACGCGCGTTTTTCGAATTAATCGGAGCGAGAATACTCTCTTTTTACGGACAAGCGGAGAATTTCAAAGACGCGGTCGAAACGCTGAATAAATGGGCGTTTTGGATTATATGCGCGAAAGGACTTACGCCGATTCCGTACAAAGTAGTCACTATCGCCAGCGGATTCGCTCAAATTAACCTTTTGACTTTCACCGCCGCTTCAGTAATTACTAGAACCGCAAGATTCTTAGTCCTCTCCCTAATTTGCAAAAAATTCGGCAATTATGTTTTGAATTTCATCGAAAAACATAAGACAACCGCCCTTATTCTGATAATCGCGAGCGTTATCATAGGATTTTTACTGATAAAGCTGTTTGTGTAAAAACCTGAATAGGCTATTTTTGTTGAAACAAGAGGTTTATGCTCCGCAATAAGTCGTTGCTAGGCGCGTGAATTCGCGAAGCTTCTTCCTTCTCCGTCATCCTAGAGGAGGGCTTGCCCGACGAAGGATCCACGCGCTTTCCCAGCGTCATCGCCGTCTGGATCCTTCGCTTTGCTCAGGATGACGGAGGAAACAGAAGCGAGGATGACGGAAAGGGACGATGAACAAAATTTTTCCTAACTCAACCTAACTTAGGCAATTCCTGGCATTTTCATGCCGGAAGGCAGAAACTCTCCCATTTGCTCGGACATCTTGACTTCGAGTTTGGATTTTGCGTCGTTGAATGCGGCGACGATGAGATCGGAAACTATATCGGCTTCGTCTGGCGACAGCAATTTTGGCTCTAGCTTCAGCTTTTTCATATCGCCTTTTCCGCTTATGACGACCTCGACCATCCCGCCGCCGGAGGTTCCGACGATCTCAATTCCGTTCATTTTATTTTGAGCTTCCATAAGCTTTGCCTGCATCTGCTGAGCCTGCTTCATTAGCTGATTGATATTCATTTTTCCCTTTCTACTTTTCTATTTTTGCTCCAGAAAACATTTTCAACGCTTCGTTCGCCAACGATCCCGACGCGTCGTTCGTTATATTGGGCGCTTTCTCATTTTTTTCAAGCGGTTTATTCGAGTTTTTTGCCGCTCCGCTTATTAATTCTTGCAGATCGGGAATTTCCGAAGCGTAAGCGATTCTAACGAGAATCATTTCAAGAATTTGCTCCGGTCGATCGCAGAATTTCAGCTCTTCGACTCCTTTTATTAGCATCTGCCAGATTCTGGACAGCGAAGATAGAGCGACTTTTTCCGACAGCTTCCGCAATCTCGACAGGGCGTTCTCCGAAACGATCGCCTCCAGCGGAGCGACGTTTGTTTTTACGCAAGCCAGCGTATGAACGCAGTCGATTAACGCGTTGATAATTTTAGAGCCGGAAGCGTTGTTTTTAATTATCTCTCTGTATTTTTCTATCGTCGATTTTACGTCGGCGGAAAAAATTAAGTCCAATAAATCGACGACGTCGCCGTCGTCCGAAACGTTCAGCATGCCTTTTACGTCGCAAATCGATAGCGATCCGTTTTCAGACAAATTAATCGCCTGATCTAGAATCGAAAGGCTGTCGCGGATCGATCCGTCGGCGGCTTTGGCGATTAAGGCTAAAGTTTCCGCGTCCGCCGAGATGTTTTCGCGATTGCAAACCGACGATAAGTATTGAGCGATTAAATCCGCGTCTATTCTTTTTAAATCGAATTTCAAAACGCGCGACATTATGGTTTCAGGAATTTTATACGTTTCCGTAGTCGCGAACAAAAATTTTGCATGCTCGGGCGGCTCTTCTAACGTTTTCAAAAGAGCGTTGAAAGCGCTTTTAGAAAGCATGTGAGCTTCGTCGATAATGAAAATCTTAAATTCGCCGGAAGTCGGCCTATATTGGCTGGATTCTATAATTTCGCGAACGTCGTCCACGCCGGTATTGCTCGCCGCGTCGATTTCAATAACGTCGATCTGACCGCCTTTGGCGAAGTTCAAGCATGACTCGCATTTGCAGCACGGCTCGGGATCGTTTTCGGCGCGATTTTCGCAACGCCACGCTTTCGCTAGAATTCTCGCGATCGTCGTTTTGCCGACTCCGCGAGTGCCGGAAAAAAGCAACGCGGCGCCGAGTCTATTTTTTTGCATGCCTCTGACGATTATTTTAACGACGATATCTTGCCCGATTACGTCGCAAAATCTCTGCGGCCTGTACTTTGTCGCCAGCGGAACGTAAGCGCTCATGCCGTTTTCCTCTTTGATGGAAGACGATCGACCCGTTCGGTTTTCGCTACGGCTGCTTTCTTCCGAACCTGACCGAGTTCGCGACCCAAAACGCCCGACCGCCCGACCGGCATTGTAGCGCAGAAGCTTAATCTTGGGATAGTCCCTTAGATCGATCTATGAAGGCGGGAATCTACTTAGATTCGTTTAGTTATAAATTAACAATCAACGCGGAAAAAATGACTTAACCTTCCGTCTCGCGTTACTTTCCTCTCAATTCTCCGCCCTTGTTTTTAACGTATTCGATTATCTTATCCGAGACGGCTTGGGCTTCGTCCTCGGTCAGCGTTCTGTCGACCGCGTCCAGCTCGACGGTTACGCCGACGGATTTTTGCGCGGCGTTTAGATCGAAGCAGTCGAATATCGACGCTTTTGTTATCAATGGATCCAGCTTGCAAATTGCGTTCGTCATATTTCCGACGGACGCTTGCGATGGAAAAACGAAAGCGAAGTCTCGATTGATTTTTGGAAACGCCTTGCCGCAGCGGAATGAAATTTTAGCGCGCTGTAAAGGCAATCGGTCGACGAAAATCTCGAAACATACGATTTTTTCTTGAATATCGAATAGTCTGCCGATTTTTGGATGCAATTCGCCGAAATACCCAATTGTTTTTTTATTTAACAAGAGCGTTCCGCTTCGGAACGGATGATAATACGACGGAGCCGAATTTATCGCCTCTACGCTTCTTTCTTCTATTCCGCAGAAATCCAGAACCGCGAATGCGTCGCCTTTCGCGTCGAATATGTCGACTTTTCGATCTTTTTCCAACCAATTTCTCTCGCCAACCGAGCCAAGCCGTACTCCCGCGACGCAAGGCTCTTGCTCGCAAGGCGCTCGATACGCGTTTCCAGATTCGCAGAAGCCGACGTTCGCTTGGCCGTAGTTTACGGCTCTTGCGACGCTGGACAGCAACGTTGGAATCAGCGACGGCCTCATCGCGCTTAGGTCAACGCTGATCGGGTTCGTCAAATATACTAGCTCGCAGTTTTCCTTGAAAGCTTCGGCGTAATCTTGCTTTGTAAAAGAATATGTAATCAACTCGGAAAGCCCTCTCGCCGCGAGCGTTCTTTTCATTCCAAGGATTCTGCTTTTCTTTTCTAGAAGCTTGTCTT
>JAISHN010000016.1 GCA_031262635.1 Holosporaceae bacterium | reverse complement strand
CGATCTTTTACGAATTTCTTAATCCATATCGTCTCTACTCTCGTCGCCTATCAGCTCCTCCCAGTTAAGCCTCATATACCAGTAAATAATACCATCGGATAATACATTATTGGGGTTTATATTTAAGGAGGCGTTTGCGATGAATCGTGACGACCCGGAACTAGCCGAAGCGCAAAGGCGAAGCATTCTTACGGCTCAGGAAGAAGAGCAAAGACGAATAGTACGTGAAGACTCAGAGGTTGAAGAAGCGGAAAGAATAAGCCAAGAAGAAGCAGAGGTTGAAGAAGCGGTAAATGATAGTCTACATGAGGCGGAAATGGCCGCACTATTGGAAAGCGCTCTTACCGCTCCCCGCGCGAATCCGCTAGACGAACCAACAAAAGCGGGGGAAGAATACAGCGCTCCCCACGGCGCAATATTGGTTGAACACAGGGTAGACGTCGAGACCGCTTTCGACGACGACCCAATAATCGAAAGCGACCTGGAAGAGGAAACGACAAAGGCGCTTATATCGGACTATAACATACCACAGAACTCTGTCTGCACTGAAAACAACACCGCCGGCGAACCATTTGTGATTAACGGCTTTGCCGCCCAAATGATTCGAATACATAATAAAGACTTCTTAAGACTATTTACCAGCGGCGACTACAACGCTTGCTTAGTTAGATCGTTTGGGATTCCCGCTACTAACGCTAAGGCGAAGCGCATCTTGGACGATTTTAATGCTGCAGGAAGAAAAATCGGCATAGGCGAAGACCGACTGCTCGACACACTTGCATACGCATTCCACATCAGAATAACGGTGTTGCGTAGCGCGCAAACCAAAGACGACGAACTAACTTCGTTAAGAACGATTGTGAACATGCCTGCATTACGCAAGTTTAAACATATATTCGTCTATTACGACGGCAACGAACATTTTGAAGCCTTAATTCGATTCTCAAGACCTAACGCTATAGCGTTCCAGCTATCCAAGGCTATGTTAGCTAGCCCTGTGCGACAAGAAGTAACTGCTTGCGATAAGTTCGGCGCGGAGTTTCCCAGAAGATTTACTTTTGATGAGCTTGAATGCTTAGACTACTAGAAGCGTCTTTTGGCAAAAAAACACTGAATGCGCCTATGCTCAAATAAATAGTTTACTCCGACGTGTTAGAAGGCCGGAGCTTTTGTATAATAAGAGCTTAAAGCTTATTAAGCTCCCTGAAATAATTTTAGTAAGAGAGCCTAAAGGAAAATGCGGACTTGAAAGCTAGCATTCTGGCGACTAACAAAGAATTTGAGAACTATCGGTATTCACATCCCTGTCGTAGGGGAGAAATATATGGATCAAACCGCGCAGGTTCAATAAATCGCTGGCGGGAACTCTTTGAAATAATCTCTTCTAAAGATACTACAACGCCGCGGCGGCGGGGGAGAGAAGATCGACGTTGGACGCGACGGCGAGTTTTTTGTAGTCGTCGGTTTTAGCTCCAGTTTTGTCGCCTAAAAGCCCGCCGGCTTCTTTTACCATAAGCATGCCGGCGGCGACGTCCCATTTATAAGAATTAACCGTATAGAAAATGTCTAATCGGCCGGCGGCGACGTAAGCCATGTCAAGCGTAGTCGATCCGGTTTTTCTGATTTTAGAGGAGACCGCGGCTTTTGCGAACGAAGCGTTTACGTCGGCGAAGGCGATTAACGCTTCAGACATAGAGCGTTTGCCGGAAACGCGGATTTTTTTATCGTTTAGATAAGCTCCCGCGCTTTTTTCCGCCCAAAACATCTCGTTTTTTATAGGGTCGTATGTCAGTCCGGCAATAATCTCGCCGTTGTTTTCAAGGGCGATTGATATAGCCCAGTGCGGAAATCCTCGCATATAATTCATCGTGCCGTCCAGCGGGTCTATAATCCACTTGAAGGACGGATCTTCTCCGACTATTTCTTCGGATTCTTCCGACAAAAGCGAATAAGTCGGCCTCGCCCAAAGCAATTCTTCCTTAAGAATTTTATCGGCTCTTAGATCGGCGCTCGTAACGAAGCTTTTGTTATTTTTTACGGAAACCTGCAGATTCTCAAGCTCGCCAAAATCCCGCAGCAAACCTTTAGACGCTTTGATCGCGGCTTTGGTCATTACTGTAATTATAGAAGACTTTACAGACGACATGCTAGCCATTTAAACCTCTCGGATCCATTGTTGCGAAAACATAGCCCAATGCCGCAACTCCTCTTCTTCCTTCGTCGAACTTCGGGCTAACGCTCCTAGAGGATGACGAAAAAACCTTATCTCTTCGAGAACTGGAAGCTGCGTCTTGCTTTTTTGAATCCGTACTTCTTTCTCTCGACGGCTCGACTGTCTCTCGTAAGCAATCCGGCGGCTTTTAATACGGAATGTAGATTTGGCTCATATTCCGCGAGAGCTTTGCTAATTCCATGGCGAAGCGCGCCTGCTTGTCCCGACAAGCCGCCCCCGCGAACCGAACAAATAACGTCGTATCGACCGATTCTATCGGCGATAGAAAAAGGCTGTAAAACCAGCGTCTGCAAAACCGATCTAGCAAAATAATCGAACGCTTTGCGACCGTTTACGGTTATATTGCCGCTTCCAGGCTTGACCCATACTCTCGCGACCGCTTCCTTACGACGACCCGTTCCGTAAGTTCTTCCCAACGGATCAATTTTGGACTCGGATTTTGTCCCGTTTTCCGCGTTAAGCGTCGACTGCATGCTAACTCCTCTTTACGTTCTTTGAATTCATGGAAGCTACGTCCAGAACTTTTGGCTGCTGACCGGCGTGAGGGTGATTTTCTCCCGCGTATACCTTTAAATTGCCCAGCATTTTGCGTCCCAACGCTCCCTTTGGAAGCATACGTTCAACGGCTTTGCAGATGACTCTTTCAGGGAACTTGCTCGCCAAAGTTTCTTTTATCGTTCTCTGTTTAATTCCGCCAGGATAACCGGTGTGCCAATAGAACGTGTGATCTTCCAGTTTATTGCCGGTGACTTTAATTTTCTCCGCGTTGACCACGACGACATAATCTCCGCAATCCATGCTCGGGGTAAACTCCGGCTTATGCTTCCCGCGAAGATAGGTCGCGACAATCGCCGACAATCTGCCCAATACTAGGTCTTTCGCATCGACGACAAACCAATTTTTTTCAACCTGCTCGGCTTTTAGAGAAAAAGTTCTCATTACGCTTCCCCATTTTTTCGCGAATTTATATCAGAAATACGCATAATCTTCAACCCGCAATCTTTTCAATTTGCAAAAAGCTCAAATCTACGTTTGTCGGTCTTCCAAATATCGAGACGGCGACTTTTACTCGTTCTTTCTCGCGATCAACCTCGTCTATCGTCCCTTGGAAGGACGCGAAAGGCCCGTCGCAGACGGTTACGGCGTCGCCTATCTCGTACTCGACGGCTCGCTGCGAATTATTGACGGAATCCTCCGTTTTTTTGATGATTCTTTGGACTTCCGCCGTTGAAATAGGAGCCGGCTTTCCTCTCGCTCCCAAAAATCCCGATACTCTTGGAATTGATCTTACTAGATGCCAAGTCTCGTCGGTAAGAGTCATCTGAACTAATATATATCCCGGGAAAAATTTTCTTTCTCCCTTTACTTTCTCGCCTTTTTTGATTTCCACGATTTCTTCAGTCGGAATTAAAATCTCTCCGAACATAGAATCGAGTTCTTTTCTAGTCGCTTGCTCGCGTATTTGCTTCTCGACGCTTCTTTCTGAACCGGAATAAACGTTGACGACATACCATTTCACGGCTTGATCTCCTAAATGCCTAGAATTTTACGCAAACAAAAGTATATCGCGCTGTCCGCGACAAAAAAATACGCCATAGCGCAAACGGACATTACAATGACGGCGACCGTCATGCCTACGGTTTCTTTTTGAGTCGGCCACGTTACTCTTTGCATTTCCCGTTTTATCTGACTAACAAATTCAGCCGGACTAATCATATGGAATCCTTTCAAAATATTGGCAGGGGCGGAGAGGCTCGAACTCCCGACCTGCGGTTTTGGAGACCGCCGCTCTAGCCAACTGAGCTACGCCCCTGCAAAAGCGGATGCAACATATCATAATGTTTGATAAAACTCAATTCTCAAGACGAAACGTTGTGAGAAACGCGAAGGGAATAGCCGGTTATCAAACAAATATCGCGGCTAGACCTAAGAACAACGCGTATCCAGAAACGTCGGTTATCGTCGTCACAAGCGGGATGGAGCTTAACGCCGCATCGTAACCCAGTTTGTCGAACGCTATCGGCAGCAAAGCTCCGATAAACGCCGCCCACGAAGCGCAAAAAAACATCGCCGTCGCTAAAACGATCGACACTCTAAAATCGCCGTAGCAAAGAAACGAAAACGCTCCCAAAACGGCGCCAAAAATTATTCCGTTCGCCGATCCCATGGCCGCTTCTCGGAGAGCTTTGCGATAGAGATGCCGCTCTCGCAATCGCTTGGAAGAAAAATCTCTAACCATGACGCTCGCGGCTTGCGCTCCGATATTTCCTCCGAGGGAGCCGACTATCGGCATCAACGCCGCTAGGTAAATAGTCTTTTGTATCGATTTTTGGAATAAAGAAATTACTATCGGAGAAAATATCGAATTCGCTAACGAAATTGCGAGCCATTTAAACCGAGCGAAGCAAGATTTGTAGAACGAGCCGTCGTCTTCTTCGTCGAACGCGCCGCCTAATTTTAGATAATCTTCGGAGATTTCTTCTTCCGCGATTTTTAGTATGTCCTCGGCTCCTAAAACTCCGATCATTTTTCCAGAATCGTCCGTCGCCGGCATATGGGCGAAGCGATACTTGCCGAACAGCGCGTAGGCCTCTTCTTGATTGGCGTTCGCATTTACGGTTATCACGTCGTCGGCTATATCTGCGACAAGAGCGTTTAGATTGGCCGAGATAAGAGTCGCTAATGAAATTATTCCGATTGGTTTAAACGAATCGTCTACGACAAACGCTTCCGAACAATTTTCCAGCGTTTTTTTCTGCGACTTTATATATTGAATAGCGTTTTTGACGTTCCAAGAATGCGGAATCGCGACGAAATCTAACGACATGCCGCGGCCGACGGAATGTTCTTCGTACCGCGCGAGTATGTCGGCCGCCGCTCCGCGAGTAGAGTCGACGATTTTCATCATCTGCTCTCGCTCGTTAGGATAAAGAGATTCGACGAGTTTGACTACGTCTTCATCCTGCAGCCGTCGGATCGAGTCTCTAAATCGCTCCGCTCCCAGATGTTCCACGACCTCGCTTTTATACGGATTTTCGAGATATTTCAAAACCTCGGCGTCTATCGCTTGCGGAATTATGGCCAGCGCTTTCATTCTGTATTTTGGACTGAGATCTTCGTAGAAGTCGGCGATATCGGCCGGATGGCGGTCTTTCAGAATCTTACGCAGCTTGTCGCCGTCGCCTTTTCTAAGAGCGGCGAACGCTTTGCCGAGAGTTTTTCCGCTTATATGTCTGATCTTGCTCATGCGCCGCCCGTCGCGTTTTTATATTTTAGACGCAAAGAATACCCCTCTTCCGCCCGATTTTCTACGGAAAACTTCGCGCGGATATTAAACGGTTCTCATTCTCAAATATAACTTTTTGTTCAATTGAAAATTTTGTATACTTCGACCTAATTATTCGAGGATTTCATGACGGATCAAGAAGAAGACTATAACGCGGATTCAATAAAAGTGCTCAGAGGATTGGACGCGGTGAAAAAGCGTCCTGGAATGTATATCGGAGACACGGACGACGGCACGGGATTGCATCATATGGTCTTCGAGGTCGTGGACAACTCGATCGACGAAGCTTTGGCCGGTCACTGCAAGCGAATTGTCGCGACGATTCATCGGGACGGCTCGGTTTCGGTTCTTGACGACGGTCGCGGAATACCGACGGACATGCATGCCGAAGAAGGAGTGTCGGCCGCCGAGGTCATTATGACCCATTTGCATGCCGGCGGAAAATTCGATCAGAATTCTTACAAAATTTCCGGCGGATTGCACGGGGTCGGAGTCTCCGTCGTAAACGCGCTTTCGGATCGCTTAGACTTATCTATATGGCGCGGCGGAAAAGAATACTTCATGAAATTTTACAACGGAGTCGCGGACGCTCCGCTTAAAGAAGTTGGAGAAAGCGGCGAGAAAACCGGCACAATGGTGAGATTTTGGCCGTCTTCCACTATTTTCAAGATAACCGAGTTTAATTTTACAACTATAGAACATCGCATGCGAGAGCTTGCGTTTTTAAATTCCGGCGTTCATATAGTTTTAAAAGACGAACGCGAAGACGAGCCTCGCGTCGTAGATTTGCATTATGAAGGCGGTCTGAAAGAATTTATAAAACATCTCGATCGCGGTAAAAATTCGCTGATAGACGCGCCGGTTTATATCCGCGGAATGAAGGACGACGTCGCCGTTGAAGCCGTTCTAGAGT
>JAISHN010000048.1 GCA_031262635.1 Holosporaceae bacterium | reverse complement strand
TTTGCTTTTAAACAGCTTCTTTATAAAAGATCTTTTGAGAACAAAGAATTTACTGAAAAACGACAAGCTAACGAAGAATTTAAAAGCGTATTTGCAAATCGATAAGCCGAAAAAACGCGTAGACGTCGTAAGAGACTTTGACGCGTTGGAAGAAGCGGTCAAACCCGCGTTAACTCCGGCAAGCAAATGGCCGTCGAAAAATCCGCTGGTTTTGCTGCAGCAAGCGGCGGTTAACTTGGCTTTGAGCGATCTGAAAGACGGCGGGATCATGTCCGTAAACGGCCCTCCTGGAACCGGAAAAACCACTCTGCTGCGAGACGTGTACGCCGGCGTTATTCTTGAAAAAGCCAAAGCCATGGCTGCGTTCGACGATCCCGAGCAAGCGTTTGAATTCTTAGGAAACAAGATGAAGCGAGGCGGAGAGGAAATTCGTTTATATAAACTGGACGCAAGTTTAAAAGGGCATGAGATAATCATCGCGTCGTCTAACAACAAAGCGGTCGAAAACGTTAGCGCGGAACTGCCGAACAAAAACGCGATTGATATTGAAGGCGACGATTTCAATTACTTCCGCCCTCTATCCGACAAGTTATTGAACTGCGAAACTTGGGGACTCGCCGCGGCTGTTCTGGGGAATTTTAAAAACGTTTCAAATTTTTACAAAACGTTTTGGAAAGACGAGGATTACAGCGTTAGAAAATACCTGGCTCACGTTTCGGGATTTCCGCAGATTTATGAAATAATCGACGAAAATACGAAAAATAGAATAGGCGAGCGGCCGCCGAAAATAATAAGCGATTCAAACGCTCCTAACGATAAAAAGCAAGCTTTGGAGAATTGGAAAAAAGTTAAAGGAGAATTTTTAGCTCTTTATAACGAAACGATCGAAGAAATAAATCGTCTCGAGCAAAAAAGGAAAAAGAAGAATCTCTTCGTCGATTCGGATTTCTACAATAAAAGTTACGAAGAAAAACAATTGCTCGCGCCTTGGTATAGCGAGGAGCTGGCGAATCTAAGAAATAAGTTGTTTTTCTCTTCGATAAATCTATGCAAAGCGTTTATAGACGCGGCCGCGAAGCCTCTAAGACACAATCTCGCCGCGTTAATGCGGAATATTTTTCGAGTAACTTTAGACAACAGGCGAATCGATCTATTGCCTGATTTATGGTCGTCGCTGTTTATAATCTGTCCGGCGATATCTACTACTTTCGCCTCGTGCTACCGAATGTTTAACGCTCTTCCGAACGAAAGCTTCGGTTGGCTTTTTATCGACGAAGCAGGGCAAGCGACGCCGCAAGCCGCCGTCGGAGCGCTGCGAATAACCCGCAGAGTTTTAGCCGTCGGCGATCCATGCCAAATAGAGCCGGTTGTCGGACTGCCTGATTCGTTCACAAAAGAAGTATGTCGGAAGTTCAACGTCGATCCCGACGTTTTTAACGCTCCAGAAGCCTCGGTTCAAACTGTGGCCGACGACGCGTCCCATTATTTTGCCGAATTCCCGACGGAGCGCGCCAGCAGAATCGTCGGATTGCCGCTTTTGGTTCACCGTCGCTGCGGCTCGCCGATGTTCGAGATATCCAATAAAATTGCATATGGAAATATGATGACGCATTCTAAAAACGAAGCCGCGTCGGACATAAAATCGTATTTAGGAACGTCGCGATGGATAGACGTAAAAAGCGCTTCGGCGGACAAATGGTCTCAGGAAGAAGGCGAAGAGGCGTTAGCGCTTCTTCAAAAGCTTAAAGAAAACGGAGCGAGCGAAAACAGCTTTTACGTGGTTTCGCCTTTTAGAGTCGTCGCGAGCAATTTAAGAAAAATGATCAAAGATCGCGGCGTTTATCGCGGATGGATTACAAACGTCGACGCTTGGATATACGAGAGAATCGGAACGGTTCACACCGCGCAGGGCAGAGAAGCCGAAGCGGTCATTCTCGTCTTAGGCGCTCCCGATCCGTCTCAGGAAGGAGCTAGATTGTGGGCTGGAAGCAAGCCGAATCTGCTAAACGTCGCGGTTACGAGAGCAAAAGAAGCGCTGTATGTTATCGGAAATAGAGACCTCTGGAAAACCGCCGGAGTTTTCAACGCGCTAAGCCGCGCGCTTTAGCCTTTTGGAGCCAACGTTAATCTGTGGTGGGAGAACGAAGTCCGACGCGGCAATCTATCTGTGGACTAGAGCGCATTTACATCCTATGGATCGGATCGCTCGGATAATTGCGTTTGCGCGTATTTGCAAAGCTTTCCAAAATCGCCGGTTTGCCGTATGATACGCGGCGTTTTCAGATTTAAGGAATTTTATGGAAGAAGATAAACGCAACGTAATGCTTTTCTTTGCGGTTTCTATACTAATTATGATCGGATATCAGTACCTTTTTGATAAAAGCGCGGTCACGGAAACGACGACGCAAGTCATTGAAGAAAAAACAAGCGCGCCCGCGATTTCTTCCGCTCCTAAAGCTGCGGTTTCGGTTCAACAGGCGAAAATAGAAAACATTCGTCTAGAGAACGAGAACATATCGGGGACAATTTGTTCGCAAGGAGCGAGAATCGACAATATCAGTCTGAAAAAATACAAAAAAGATTCAGACGGAGACGAGGTAGTTCAGGTTTTGGACGGCGAAAACTACTTCGCTCAGACTATCTGGACTTCCGACGATCCGAATGTAATCCTTCCCGACAAAAATTCGCGATGGAAAGCGAATTCGACTAATCTTTCGGAAGACTCGCCGGTTACTTTAACATGGGATAACGGCGCCGGACTGCTTTTTGAAAAATATATTTCAATCGATAAAAATTATCTCATAACAATCGTAGACAGAGTAAAAAATTACGGCTCCGTTTCCGAGTCTCTAAAATCCGCGGCGATCGTAAGCCGCAACTTCGAGTCGGCCGACGGCGCCGTAAGCTTTTACGAAGGCCCTATCGGCTGCATGAACGGGAAGGTCGAAGAAGTAAAATATGAGGACATATCAAAGAAAAAGGAAATCCGCTATCAAACTCAAGGCGGATGGTTTGGCGTAACCGATAAATATTGGCTGACCGCGTTCGTTCCAAATCAAAAATCAAATTGCGACGTAGTCTTCAAACATCTGACGGTCGGCGACAAAAACGTCTATAAAATCGAAAGTTCGACGGACTCCATGCAGATCGATCCTGCGTCCGGCGTTTCCAAAGAGCATCGTTTGTTTGTCGGAGCGAAGGAAATTAAAACGCTGGATATGTACGAAGAAAAGCTGGACGTAAAAAGCTTCGACCTAGCGATCGATTTCGGCTGGCTCTACATCTTAACCAAGCCTCTCTTATATATCTTAGCTTATATAAAAGACCTGGTCGGCAATATGGGGCTTGGGATTCTGTTGATCACGCTCTTGATTAAATTGCTGCTGTTTCCTTTGGCGAATAAGTCGTACCGCTCTATGAATCGCATGAGCGCGATGCAGCCGAAAATCCAAGCGCTGAAGAAAAAGTACGAGGGAGACAGCGCAAAGTTCGGGCAGGCCGTTTCGGAATTGTACAAAAAAGAAGGGATAAATCCCGTCGGCGGCTGCCTTCCGCTCTTGCTGCAATCTCCGGTGCTGTTCGCTCTGTACAAGGTTTTATACATCTCTATAGAAATGAGA
>JAISHN010000085.1 GCA_031262635.1 Holosporaceae bacterium | reverse complement strand
ACCATAGTTCCAATCGCGATCGGATCGTCTACGTCCAAACTAATATTCGGCTCGTAAGGCGGTAAAAACTCGTCGACTTCTTTTTGCGACGGGATTTCGACTTGTTCGTAGGCGTGCGTCAGAATAAATCCGTCGACGCAAACCATAACCGGACATCTCGTTTTTTCCGCAATTCTAAATGCCTGTATATGAAGATCTAACGCCTCTTGGTTAGTTTCGGCGAAAAGCATGATCCAACCGGAGTCTCTCACCGCCATCGCGTCCGTGTGATCATTCCAAATATTGATCGGCGAACCAATAGCTCTGTTTCCGAGCGTCATTACGATCGGCAATTCTAATCCAGAAGCATTGTAAACGGCTTCTATCATGTAAAGGAGGCCTTGGCTGGAAGTCGCCGTGTAACTGCGAACGCCCGCCGCTTGCGATCCGATGGCGACGCTCAACGCGGCCATTTCCGACTCGACGTTGATGAATTCGCAATCGGCTAGCTCGCCGCTTCTAACAAGCTCGCCGGTTCCCTCGACTATGTGAGTCTGAGGAGTTATAGGATACGCGCAAATCACTTTCGGACGACACAGAGCGACGGCTCTGGCTATCGCCTGAGATCCTTCCAGCTGGCAAAGCATTAAACCTCCTCTAAAGTTTTTTCATAGGCGGCTTTAGCCGCGTTGATGTTCTTATCGGCAATCGCTCCTGAGAATTTTGTTCTGATCGCTTCGATAACGGAGTCTATTTTAATAATCCCCGTTAGAGCCGCGAAACTTCCGAGTAAAACCGCGTTTGGAATAGACCTGCCGACGTGTTCCATCGCGATTCCGGTAGCGTCGATACATTTTACTCTAACGTTTTTTAGATCGTAAAATATGTCGCAAGGAGAATTAATCAGCGCGAAACCGCCGTCGACTACTCCTTGAAAAGCGTTAGATGGCTCTATCACGCTTTTGTCTTGAATTATTAACGCGTTTGGCTCTTGAATCGGTTCTCGCAGTCTGATTTCTTTGTCCGATATCCTACAGAAAGCCGTAACCGGAGCGCCCATTCTTTCCGATCCGAAACTTGGAAACGCCTGAGCGTGTTTTTTCTCTAAAAACGCGGCTATGGATAACATCTCCGCCGCAGTGACTACGCCTTGCCCTCCTCTGCCGTGAATCCTCGCTTGAAACATTGCGCCTCCGACCTACCAAAACCGCCGTAACGATACATTAGGTTTTTAAATAAATAAATACGGAGCGAAGGAAAAAAATTGTTCTTTCGAACGCCGTTTAAAACCGCGTTTTCCCGACGCTTCGTCCTAATTTAAATTTTCGATCCGTTGCTCGCGCTTTTAAGCAGCGATTCGATCTTATTAACGCGGTCGAAAGAATCGTCTATGAAAAACGAAAGCGTCGGCGTAAATTTAAGTCTTATTTCCGTTCCGATGCAATGTCTTAAGCGAGGAGTATGCTTTTCAAGAAATTCCAAGCATTCGTCGTTAGAAATATTCGGCGACAAGGACGCGACGTATATTTTTGCATGTTGAAGACACGGGCTTACGGTTGCGTCTACGATTGATATAAACGCTGAATCGATTTTTTCGTCGGCGAAGGAGTTCCGCAGCAAAAATTCGGACAACGTCTTTTTTATCTCGGCGGCGACTCTGTTCGGTCTGCCGCTATCTTTCCTTTTCATTTTTAAAGCTGTCTGACGACTTCCTCTAATTCGAAGCACTCGATAACGTCGTTCGGATGGATGTCGTTGTAATTTTCAAGAGCGATACCACACTCGAAGCCGGATTTGACTTCTTTTACGTCGTCTTTGTTTCTTCTAACGGATTTTATATCTCCAGTATAGACGACGGCGCCGTCGCGAACGAGTCGAGCCTTTGCTCCGCGTTTAATTAGACCTTCAACGACCATGCATCCGGCGACTCTGCCGAATTTGGAAATATCGAAGATTTTTCTAACTTCCGCCGAACCCAAAACGTTTTCTTTAATATCTGGAGTTAACAAGCCGGATAACAAAGCCTTAACGTCGTCGATAAGGTCGTAGATTATCGAGTAGTACTTAACTTGAATCTTGTCCCTAGCGATTTGATCCCTCGCCTGCATATTTGGACGCACGTTGAAACCAAGAATCATCGCGTTCGAAGCTCGAGCCAGAGATACGTCGTTCTCGGTGATTTCTCCGATTCCAGAATGAAGAAGTTTCACCGAAACTTCGTCGGTGGACAGCTTCTGTAAGCTTGAGCAAATGGCCTCGGACGACCCCTGAACGTCCGCCTTGACGATAACGGCTAAAGTCCGCATCTTTTCGTCGGCTTCAATCTTGGAGAACATCTGTTCAACGGTGGTTCTGGACGAAACGACCCACGCTTGCTCTCTCTTTTTGCGATCGCGGTAGCTCGCGATTTCTTTCGCCTTCGCTTCGCTTTCGACTACGACAAAATCGTCTCCAGGAACAGTCGGGCCGTTAAATCCTATGATTTCTCCAGGAGTTCCAGGCGTTATTTCTTTCAGATTTTTACCGACATGATCTCTAATGCCTCGAACTCGACCATAGACGGAACCGGAAACAAAAATGTCGCCAAGACGCAGAGTCCCTTTATTAATAAGAACTGTGGCGACTGGTCCGAGTCCTTTTTCCACCTTGGATTCTATAACGACTCCTTCGGCTTCTCTGTTTGGATTAGCTTTAAGATCCAAAATTTCAGACTGCAACAAGATCGCCTCTTCCAATTTTGAAAGATTCAGTCCGGTTTTCGCGGAAATTTCTACGTCGATTATGTCGCCGCCGTAAGATTCGACGACAATTTCATAATTTAGAAGGTCTTTTCGGACGTTTTCAGGATTCGCGCCGTGTTTGTCCATCTTGTTTATAGCGACGACGATTGGAACGCCGGCGGCTTTCGCGTGGTTTATCGCCTCGACGGTCTGATCTTTCACGCTGTCGTCCGCGGCGACGACAAGCACGACCACGTCGGTGACGTTCGCCCCTCGCGATCTCATTTCAGTGAACGCGGCGTGCCCAGGAGTGTCGATAAACGTGATTTTTCTACCGTCGCTGGCCGTAACCTGGTACGCTCCGATAGATTGAGTGATTCCGCCGGCTTCGGTCGACGCGACGGCCGTGTTTCTCAAAGCGTCTAGCAGCGACGTTTTACCGTGATCGACATGTCCCATAATTGTGACGACAGGAGGACGCGGCAATAAGTCTTCCGCGTTATCCTCTCGTTTCAACCCGATTTCAATATCGCTATCGCTGACTCTTTTCGCTTTGTGACCAAATTCCATTATAATTAGTTCGGCTGTATCCGCGTCGATAATCTGGTTTGCCGTCGCCATAACGCCCATTTTCATCAAAACCTTGATCGCGTCTCCCGTGCGAACGGCCATTCTGTTTGACAGCTCTTGAACGCTAATCGTCTCTGGAAGAATGACTTCTTTAACGATTTTTATCTCTTCGCCGTTATTTTGGGCAGATTTATGTTTTTGCCTCGCTCTTCTTACCGCGCTTAAAGAACGGGTTTTTCCTTCGTCGCCGTCCAACGCGTTGTATATAGAGATTCTGTTAGGTCCTTGAGCATAGCGTCCTTTAAGTTCTTTGATGTCCTTTTTTACGACCGGAGTCTTTTTGGGACCGGAAGGAGTTCTAGCGGGAGAGTCGTCGTCTTCGTCGAGATCCGCGTCTCGCTTAAACGGCCTGCGAGGAGGAAATCTACCGTCGTTCGGCTCCGCGCTCCTCGGTTTTTCTTCGGCTTTGACGCTTTCATCAACAGCAGCCGCCGGAGCTTCCGCCGCTTTTCTCGCCTCCTCTTCGGCTCGTATGCGAGCTTGCTCTCGTTCCTCTCGCTCTCTAATAACGCGAAGCTCTTCCTGCTCTTTATTTTCCTTTATAGCGTCTTGAACGACTTTTAAACGCGTCTCCAGCTCTCTATCCGTCAAGCCGCCTTTATGTAATTCGGCGAACGGCGAAGGCTTAGAGAAGCCGCCCGGCGTTCTTTTCTTTTTTACTTCGACCGTTACGACCTTAGATTTTCCATGGGAAAAACTTTGCCTTACTTTTCCGCTAAAGTGATCTTCTTTTTTTAAATCGGTCGGGTAAGATAAACTTAACGTCCCTTTTTTCTGTTCTGTCATTCGAAACTTCTCCCGCCGTTTTCATTTAATTAAACCAATGCGCTCTGGACTTCATAATCGCGTCGTTGGCTACGTTCGCGTCTAGATTTGGAAGCATTTCTATTAATTCGTCCGCGCTTAAGTCGGCTAGATCGTCCAATTTCTTAACGCCGCCCTCGGCCAAAGCTAGCAAATCTTCGTTAGAGAATAACTCTAGCCCCAATATCTGTTTGTCGATTTTCATTTCTTCGAGCTTGCTTAAAGTCTCTTCGTTTTTCTTCGCGAGATAATTATTTGCTCTCGTTATAAGCTCTTCGGCGATTCCCTCGTCAAACCCGCGAATTGACGCAAGCTCTTCTTTGGAAACGCTTCCTAATTCTTTAACGCTGGTAAATCCTTCCGCCACAAGCAAGTGCGCGATGACTTCGTCGAAATCAAGAGCTTTAATAAATTCCTGCGACTGAGCTTTATAATCGCGTTTGCTATTTTGGGTTGATTCGTATTCAGAAACGACCGTAACGTTCCAACCGACTAACTGCGACGCTAATCTTACGTTTTGTCCTCGTCTTCCAATAGCAAGACTTAGCTGATCGTCCGGCACTAGAACTTCAAACTTTTTGTTTTCTTCGTCTATAACGACTTTTGACGCTTCCGCCGGAGCTAGAGCGTTCACCACGAACGTCGCGGGATCGTCCGACCAAAGAACGATGTCTATTTTTTCTCCCTGCAGCTCTCTAATAATCGCTTGCACGCGGCTTCCTCTGACTCCTACGCAAGCTCCGATTGGGTCTATGCCGCTATCGGATGTATAAACGGCGATTTTCGCTCTGCTGCCCGGGTCTCTTGCGACGGATTTTACTTGTATCACCCCATCGTAGATCTCTGGAACTTCTTGCATGAATAATTTTGCTAAAAACTGCGGATGAGTTCGCGATAAAACTACCTGCGATCCCTTAGCTTCCTGCGAAACTTCCGCGATATAAGCCCGAACTCTGTCTCCGACTCTGAAATTTTCCCTAGGGATAAGCTGATCTCTTCTAATAGCGATTTCCGAGCGGCCTACGTCTAAGGTTATCGAACCGTATTCGGCGCGTTTCACTACGCCGCTGATTATTTCTCCTACCCTGCCCTTAAATTCCTCGTATTGTTTCTCCCGCTCGGCTTCTCTGATCTTTTGAGAAATAATCTGCCGACCGGCCTGCGCCGCGACTCTTCCAAAATTGATCGGCGGAAGCTTTGTCGTGAAAACGTCGCCTTCTTTCGCGTTTTCATCGATCTTTTTCGCGTCTTCGATGGAAATTTCCGTAGCGTCGTTTTCTACGACTTCTTTAACCGTCATGCATTTTAAAATCGACGTTTCGCCGCTTTTTCTATCGATGCTTACTCGAATATCGCGCTCGTTTCCATATTTCGATCGAGCCGCTTTCTGGATCGCGCCTTCCATAGCTTCTAAAATCTTCTCTCTTTCAAGACCTTTCTCGCGAGCTACCGCGTCTGCGATCTGCAATAACTCAGGGCCGTAAAAACGAGAATCCGTCCATGAAGCCGTCGACATATTCTAACACCTCTTGTTCAAATCTATCCGAGACTACAAAACGACGCGATTGCGCCGTTTTTCTCGCCAAAAACCGCCGCAGTATCGCATTCTTCGACTAATTAGACAACAGAGTTGTTCGAATTTTGTTTTCTCGGATGCAAAACCGCATTTTTGATCGCAATTAGCAAACGACTATTATAAAATCCGTTTATGGAGACATTTTAAATTGCAGTGGCAAGAAAGCGGCGTAGTTCTATCCTCAAAATCGTTCGCGGAAGACGCTAAGATCGTAACAATATTCAATAAGACTGTCGGAAAAACTTCCGGTCTTGTAAAAGGGGCGAAAAGTTCGATTCAGCTGGGCGACGTCTGCGAGGCTCTATGGCGAGGGCGAACGGCGGAACAACTTGGAACGTTCAAAATAGAAACCGTTTTTTCTCCGTTCACGCGAGCGTTCAACGATCCGCTAAGAGTTTCCGCCATTGAAAGCCTTTGCTTCTTGTGCGCGAAAGGCCTGCCGGAAAAAGCTCCTCATCCTAGTTTATTCGACCGCATAAAAACTCTGCTTCTATCAATTTCCGACGCAAATTTTGCGGCGAAGTACGCTTTATTTGAAGTCAAGTTTCTAGCTGAAGTCGGCTACGGTCTCGATCTTTCAAAATGCGCGGTTACCGGAAAGACGGATAATCTAATTTACGTCTCGCCGCGAACCGGCTGCGCGGCCTGCGGCGAGGCGGGCGAAAAATATAAAGATCGTTTATTCGCTCTTCCGCAATTTTTAATTTCAAAAAACGACACCCCGACGGACTGTGACGTTTTTTGCTCTCTACAAATAACCGGACATTTTCTAAAGGCGTATTTTTGCGCTATAAACGGCGGGAAATTGCCGTTGTCCCGCGAGCGATTGACGACGGAGTTGAGCGGTTTTGGAAAGGCGCGATATGGATAATGAAATTTTGAGCGACGCAATTCGGAGAGCGAAAAAATTGGGAGCCGATCAGGCGGATATTTTAGCGTCGAAGAGCGATTCCGTCTCCGTTTCTACTCGGCTCGCGAAATTGGAAAAAGTCGTTCAATCGGTTGACAATCAACAATCATTTCATTTCTGTCAAAGCTAAGTTTTATGGGTAAAAATTACCGCATTTTTTGCGAATTATGATACAATAACGGCAGTCGATGAGGGCTTAGATGAGCGCGATTTTAGAAGAAAAAATTGATTTGCTGGAGCCAAGTCGCGATTTTATCTTCCGTACAATATTTGGAACGGAAGAACACAAAGCCGAGCTAATTAGCCTGCTTAACGCGATATTACAAGGCGCTCCCGTTATCAAAGACCTAACGATC
>JAISHN010000109.1 GCA_031262635.1 Holosporaceae bacterium | reverse complement strand
GTCTATTAAACAGAATAGTTCTGTGATATCTTTTTTCATGGCTAAAGTCCTCGTGTAAGTCTTTGATGCTTTAGCCGTTTTCCACTGATATTTCAAGCCTTTTAATCCATTATTGGGGTATAATAGCTTCAGCCTTTACAAAGACGAGAAAAAACAATGCGCAAACTGCGCTAGACCTATCTTTATAAGGCAATCCCTCGCAGAAGCTCTCTTGACTACGAATCGCTCGCCTCTACTTCGCGATCTGTATTTCAAATTCCGCGAATTCGTTTTCCTGGGAATTTACGGAGATAGTTCCCGAGTGTTCCTGAGCGACTTCTAGCGCCGTTGATAATCCCAGTCCGGGGCCGGTTCCTTCCGGTTTCGTCGTGAAAAAAGGCTCGAAGATTTTGCCGAAGAGGTTTTGCTTTACGCCCGATCCGTTATCGTAGATTGAAATTTTTGCATGCGACGGGCAGTTTTCGGTTTTTATTACAATTTTCGCTTGGGTTATGTCTTCGAATTTTCGCATTACCGAGTAAAACGCGTTGTCCAATATATTGTAGATCGCTTTGCTGAAAGATTGCGTGGATATCGGAATCTGCGGCAGGGCGTTGTCGAATTCGGTTTCTATTTTCGGCAGCGTTGTAATTCCGTTGTTTTTATAAGAGTTAAGCAACATGGTTATGGTCTGAGAGATGATCTTGTTTATGCTGCCTGGATGTTTCGCCCCGCCGGACGCGTTCGTTTGATCTAACATAAATCTAAGGATTTTGTCGGCTTTTTGTCCATGGCCTGATATTTTGGTTAAATTAGATTGAAAATTCTTAAGGCGATCGCGTAAGACGAAAAAAAATTCTCCCGATATCGCATTTTTGTTTTCTTCGACCCGCGTCGTTAGCTCGCCGCAAATCTCGGAGCTAACCGAGGCAAAATTTATGACGAAATTCAGCGGATTCTTCAATTCCTGAGAGATCGAACTAAGCAACGTTCCCAAAGACGCCATTTTTTCCTGAGCTTTTATCTGCTTTTGCCCTTGCTCGATTTTTGCGAGGAAAGCGATCTCCTTATCGTGAGACTCTTTTCTAGCTATGCAGTTGGACAGTCTTGCTTTTAAAAGGGTCTGATTAAGAGGCTTCACAAGATAATCTTCGGCTCCGGCCTCTATGCACTTCACGACTAATTCAACGTCGTTGTCTTCGGATATCATAATTACCGGAATGTTCCGATAACGCTCGTTTTCTTTAAGACTAATCAAAAAATCGACGCTAGGCTCGTCGTCGATATACATATTAAGGAAAATAACGTCTATGGAGTTGGTCGAAAGAACCCTGAGAGCATGTTCCAAATTTCCGATTACCAAAACTTCGTGCCCTTGTACGGAAAGTCGGCGTTTTAGCAGATTTCTTGAGCTTTCGCCGCCGTCAACGACTAAAATTTTCGCGGGTCTTTGAACTACGTTTGCTTCGTCGGAATCTTCCATCTTTGTTCTTTCGCGTATACGGAAACGATTTTAGGACGATAGGGTTAAAATACGGTGAACGCAGCCGAGCGACGCAACGCGAATCGCCTTCATAGGTCAATATCTGCAATTTGACGGTCGTTTCGATCCGCGCTATCATAAAGGCGGTTTTTTGGATGAAGACGACGAGAGAGCGATCATTTTGATCCGCCGAAGGGTAAGAAGATCTCAGGCAAAAAGTATCGTCGTTGGACAAAACTTTGGAGAGATCCGTTAAATCGGACGCCGAAGGAGCAAGGCTGCGGCCGAAAACTCTCAGGCAAAAGGACAGAGAACAACCGACTTCTTTTCGTAATCAACGCAAAAGCGGCGTTCCTCTGTATTAGCGCGCTAGCAAGGAAGAACGCATGGAATGTTTTGAATCTCTGGTTGCGGCGATAAATAACGCCATTTGGGGCGCGCCGTTAATCGTCGCGATCCTGGCGATAGGAATATATTTTTCATTCAATCTCGGAATACTTAGGCCGTCTAGACTTAAGCTGTCCGTGAAATACGCTCTTGAAGAAGGCGACGGACATGGGGAAATTTCCATTTTCGCTTCGCTCTGCGCGGCGTTGTCCGGCACGATAGGCACTGGAAATATTACCGGAATAGCCGTCGCGATCGCTTCCGGCGGCCCGGGCGCTCTTTTTTGGCTATGGCTTTCGTCGATTTTCAGCTTTGCGATAAAATACGCCGAAGGATTGCTCGCGATAAAATATCGATCGATCGAATCGAACGGAACAATTTCAGGCGGACCTATGTATTACATCGAAAACGGTCTGCAAAATAAAAGATTAGCGAAAATTCTGGCAAAAATATTCTCGATCGGCGGAATGTTGGTCGCGTTGATCGGAATCGGAACGCTAGCCCAAAGCAACTCGATCTCAATCGCTCTCGGATCCTGGGGAATCCCGACGATTCCCGCGGCGTTTGCGATTGTCGTCGCCGTCGCCGCCGTCGTTTTGGGAGGGCTTCGCAGAATCGCCGCCGTCTCGGAGAAAATCGTCCCGATCATGACGATATTTTATGTCGGAGCCGCCGTAGTCGCTCTAATCATAAATTATTCCGCGATTCCGAACGCGTTTCGCCTAATTTTTACAGGCGCTTTTTCTCCCGAATCGATTCTAGGCGGAGGACTCGGAGCGACTGTCGCTCAAGTCGCGAGCATAGGCGTTAGACGCGGAATTTTTTCTCACGAATCTGGACTTGGAAGCTCGGCGATCGCCGGAGCGACGGCAAAAGTCGATTCTTCGGTAAAGCAGGGGTTCGCGTCTATATTAGGAGCCGCGTTGAGCGTGATAATTTGCACGATGACGGGAATCGTTTTGATCGTCGCCGCTTCTCAGACAGGTCTATTTACCTCCGCGCCAATTTTGGAAGGAGCGCGGCTGACTTCCTATTCGTTCGGCTGTTGCTTGGGAAATTTTGCGCTGGGAAAATACGCGGTCGAGATCAGCATGGCGCTTTTTGCTTTCACAACGATCATCGCTTGGAATTATTACGGAAAAAAATGCGCGCGGTACGTTTTCGGCGATAAAGCGATCGCTCCGTATAATTTTTTATTCTTATTCTTCGTCGCAATCGGCCCCTTCTTTCGCGTTAACGCGATTTTTGACCTTGCCGACATAGCGATTGGAATAATGGCGATCGCAAACCTGATCGGCTTGGTTATGTTAAGAAAAGTCGCGATAGCGGAAACGAAGGCGTTTTTTAGAGGCGGCAAGTAGTTTTTTACGCGTCATCCTGGAGAAGGGCTTTGTCCTTGCTCTACCCCATCGTACCTGGAAAGAGCCCCGATAGCGTCGCGCGCGTCCAACATCGCTGAAAGACGACTCTCTCGTCATTCTTGGCCGCAGGCCGAGGATCTACTCCGTTGAG
>JAISHN010000028.1 GCA_031262635.1 Holosporaceae bacterium | reverse complement strand
GAAAATCCATTCTTTTTCAAAAGCAAAATTATCTAGAAACAAAACCGATAAAACGGACGCTAAACTGATAGCCGAATACGGATCGAAATTCCAGGAAGTCTCGCGCAAAAAAACGCCGCTTTTAGCAAAAATAGCCTCATACCACTCATCGCATTTTTCCTAACGCAGCCTGATTTGAGTGAAAAATAAAAAAGGCCCTCTTAGGAGGGCCTCGCGTAGCGTTAATTAACGCAAAAGACTCGCTATTCTATAACGGCGATAGCGACTCGGTTAACTCTGTGAACTTCTTCCTGGCTGCCCGTAGCGGCGATTGGACGATCTTTACCGTACGAGATCGTTCTGACGCGATCTCCGTTTACGCCGTGGGTCGTTAAGAATCTAGCGGCCGCGTCCGCTCTTCTTTCTCCAAGACCTAAGTTATACTCGCGGGTCCCGCGTTCGTCGCAGTGTCCCTCGATCAATACTTTTCTCGACTCATGCTTTTTTAGCCAGTCGGCCTGACGCGTTAAAGTAGCTTCCGCTTCCGGCGAAAGATTCGATTTGTCGAACGCGAAGAAACATCTATCTCCAGCGTTGGCGATGAAATCCGCCGCCGTTCCTCTCAACGATTCGTCCTCTACAACTTCAACTGCGCCCTTGGCTTCTTCTTTAGGGGCGTCGCATTCACAGGCCGCCAATAAAGCAAGAATACCCAGCGAAGCCCAACTTTTCATTTTCCTCATATCGTCACTCTCCTAAAATAAACACAACCAACTATAGCGCGAGTATATTAATAAAAAACTAACGCTTCAAGATTTCTTTTGGCATTTTCGAAAATATTTTACATTTTATATTTTATTGCGGTTTTTCTGCAAGCTTTAGGGGAGTACGATGCTTTTATGGAGACTTGTATAAAAAATTGGCTCGAAGAGTTAAGAGTCCAGCGGAGATACTCAAATAACACCGTCGAAGCTTATCGGCGGGACGTTGAAAACTTCCGCGAATTTATCTCGGAGCACACGGGAGAAGATTTTTCCTTAGAAACCGTTAACGATCTAAAAGTTTCCGATTTTCGATCTTGGTTTTCGCATAGGATTAACGAAGGCTTAACCGCTAGATCGAACGTCAGAGCGTTGTCGGCGGTAAAATCTCTATTTAACTACCTAGCTAGAAGAAATTTAGTCGATTTAAAAGTTATAGATTCCGTAAAACGGCCGAAACTGCCGGCCTTGCTGCCGAAGCCGATAAAAGAAGCCGCGATTTTAGACTTTATCAACCTCGATTGTTTTTTTGAAAACGATCCCGATTGGATAACTAAAAGAGACAGAGCGCTTTACTCGCTGCTATATTGCTGCGGATTAAGAATAAACGAAGCGCTCAATATAAAGACAAAAGACGCGGGCGATGAAATTAAAATCACTGGAAAGGGTAAAAAAGACAGAATCATAACGCCGCTTCCTTCGGTTTTAGAAAAAATACGCGAGTATATTGTCGAATGTCCTTACGATTTAAGCGGCGGCTTTTTATTCGTGGGGCTGAAAGGAAAACGGCTATGGTCTTCTCTCGTCGACAATCGACTCCAAAAACTCAGGCTTCTTCACAATCTGCCGGATTACGCCAGCGCTCACGCGTTCAGACACAGCTTCGCGACGCATCTTGTCCAACACGGAGCCGACCTGCGGTCTGTTCAGGAACTTTTGGGACATGAATCTCTGTCCAGCACGCAAATATACGCGGACGTGGACGATTATAACCTCTTGAAAGTATACGAAAAAACGCATCCGATGGAGAAGGAATGATTTTTTTAGAACCTGAATATTAGCGCAGAGATATTAGGTTGCGTTAGGAAAAATTTTGTTCGTCGTCCCTTTCCGTCATCCTGAGCGAAGCGAAGGATCCAGACGGCGAGTACGCATGAAAATCGTTTGGATCCTTCGTCGGGCAAGCCCTCCTCTAGGATGACGGAGAAGGAAGAAACTTCGCGGTTTCGCGCTCCTAGCAATGACTTATTGCGGAGTATAAGTCTCTTGTTCCAACAAAAATAGCCTCATACCACTCGTCGCATTTTTCCTAACGGAACCTAAGTACTCTCGTCATCCTTGGGCTGAAGGCCGAGAGTCTAGCGAACTTCTCTTTAAACCTCCGGCTCGCTATTGATAATTTTACTGTTTTTTTGTAACGTATCGCCGATTAAGCGTCCTTAGCTCAGCTGGATAGAGCGTCGGCCTTCTAAGCCGCAGGTCGTAGGTTCGAATCCTACAGGGCGCGCCACAATTTTGTTTTACAATCTGCATCCGGTAAATGAATGCGTCGGACTTGTATTACGCCCAACGAGTTTGCGGCGTAAAAATAAAGGTTCACAATAGTATATTTTTGCGCAATCTAGAAGCTTCAGTCGAAAATTTCGAGTCGAACGAGTTTCAAAGGCAGTAATCCAAGATACATTGTGTTCCGGAGGACTCTTGAGATCGGCCTTAGACTAAAACTAAATCAAATAGATCAGACGTCTTCAAGTACTACGGGTAAGCGTAACGTTATTCTAAAGGAGCATGTCTATTGGCTGAGGTCGTCCGCGGTATGTTCAGCGAGAATCTTGTTTGCTCGTTGCCACATTTCTGACGGCGTTGCGCTTGGCGGCCAGATAGCGGGCGCGACGCTAACTTGTGAAGTGGGGATGCCTTCAGCAGCTGTATCGCATGTGTCGGCGCCGTATTTTTTAGTGAACTCTTCTCGTGTCGCTGTCAGCCTGTCCTCTATAGTGGCGTGTGCAATTTTGTTATGTCCATAATAGCCTATGTTTTCTATCAGGGCGGCGTATGGGTTACGTTCAGGTTGTTCGTCGGAGTAGTCACAGTAGTCACAGCATCCTTTGTGAAGGTTGTGGGCGTCCTGGTCGAAGGTACCGAGAGCCACCGTTACGAGTTCGACGATGCGTAGCATGTTATCTATGTCATTTTCCTCTATCGCTTTCGCAACCAAGTAGCTTAGGGCGATCTCGTACTGTCCGCTGTCTCGGTCTATGGTGAAGGCACGGTGTGCCAGGGTCCGTGCAAATACTCTCAAGCGCAAGTTGTAATCCATCGTCGTCCAAGGTTTGAACTGGTCCGCATTTGCGCTATCTTTTATTAGTGTATTAGCCATATTCTGTATTATTTTACGCTGCTTCTGGTCTACGCGAAGTGGCTCGCTTAGCGGAGCGTTTTTTGTCGCCGTCGAGTATGAGGTTAGAAGCGTCAACCCCAACGCACAAAAAATTATCAGTTTCTTTTTCATGGTATTTTCCTCCTATTTTGTTCATTTAGATTAATATTACTCCCAAGTTAAAAAAAAGCAAGCGGGCAAATTAGGGAGGGATTGTCCAATAACAATATAAATACTACCTGGTTATTCGCCGCTGCGATTCCTGGAAAAGCCTAATGTTCCAAGGTTTTTCTTTTGAACATTAATCTAGATTAACGTAATGGCTTCAGCCTTTATAAAAACGAAAAACAATGCGCAAACTGCGCTAGACCTATCTTATAGGGCAATCCCATTCCTTCCGTATCATAATATCCTCTTTCAGGCCATTAAAAACCTTAGTTTAACATTTACATTTTAATCATAATTCAAAAAAAACAACAACCTTACGTTTCGTTAATTTTTCCTAGCAGTTCCTAATTTGGGGGTAAGATGCGATTATACAATTAGGCTGTGTTAGGAAAAATGCGATGAGTAGTATGAGGCTATTTTTGTTGAAACAAGAGGTTTATACTCCGCAATAAGTCGTTGCTAGAAGCGCGAAGCCGCGAAGCTTCTTCCTTCTGTCATCCTAGAGGAGGGCTTGTCCGACGAAGGATCCAAACGATTTTCGAGCCTCTTCGCCGCTTGGATCCTTCGCTTTGCTCAGGATGACGGAAAGGGACGACGAACAAAGTTTTTCCTAACGCAGCCTATTATACAATAAAATATTTTAAGTTTGTTTTTGAGGCGAGTTCGGCGAATTGACGCTTGCCGGCTAGATGAAAGAAAAAGCTCGTTATAGACGTTTTTTCTTAGTTTGTATGTCTTACGTTTTCTCGTCATCCTTTAGCGAAGCGAAAGTCGTTCGTCGAGCTTCGCTTTTCTTGCAATTCGGCTAAAGGTTAAATATAA
>JAISHN010000015.1 GCA_031262635.1 Holosporaceae bacterium | reverse complement strand
GGTATACGAAACCGTATAGACCGGAGACGAACGGGAAAATTGAGAGGTTTTGGAAGACGCTGAACGAGGAGTTTGTCGAAGACGCTTTGTATGAAAATCTGGAGGATCTGAAAAACGAGCTGCTGGGGTTCTTGGTTTATTACAACGAACACAGACCCCATAGCTCTATTAATAATATCCCAAAAAATGTAGCGAATTAGTTGACTTCTACAGCAATGACGTAAAAAAAAGAAAGTCGACTACAACAAGCTAGTAATTCATTATTCCCTTCAACCATAATGCGGTTTCTAATCCTTTAGGCGGGTTCACAAGAAAACGAAGATAATTCTAAGTTTATTATCTTATCAAAACCAGATCCTCCAAACCGACGATATTGAGTAAATAGTCGTCGGAAAGATCGCGTTTTAAGTCGGCGTCACAATCGGATATTTTGTAAAACTTAAATCCGTAACCGCGTAAATCTTTAATTAGTTTTTGTACGTCGCCATATTTTTTCATTATGTTTGGAAACCATTCCATTACTATTTTTAGATTAGGAGAAGAATTAATTATTCTCCTCGCTCCTTTTAGAGCTAAAATTTCAGAACCTTCGATATCCATTCTTAGCCAATCGACGCTTTTTAAATTTGGAAGGTCTTCGTCTAAAGAGGTAGTCTTTATCGTTTTAATTGTTTTATCATATAATAAATCATAAATGCCGTAGTCCGTTAGTATATGAGATCCTCCTATATTAACAATGTCTGCGTCTAAACTCGGTTCGTAAGATACAAAATCAACAGTCCCCTTTCGATCGCTAATGACGATATTTTTAATAGTTACAATGTTATAGAGATCGTTCATTTTTAAAGAAAGACAAGCTAAATCATATACTTTCTTGTTAGCTTCGTATGAATAAACCTTTCCTTTTGAACCGACAAGCTTTGACAACAATGTCGTGTAGTATCCGATATTAGCTCCTATTTCTATGACAGTTTCGGACGGTTTTACATTTTTTACCAAATAATTTGTAACATGAGGTTCCCAAACAGAATTTTTTTCTATATGAAGAGAAATATACTCATTGCGTATAACCGCTATCCATAAGTTTTGATTTGTTTTACATAATTTATATAAACTTTCTTTGTAATCGCGATTATTTGGCAATACGAGAAGTATAAACGCGCAGAGTAAGAATATAATTGCGTATAAAGGATGCTTGCCGGAAAAAATCTGCGCGCTTTTTAAAAATTGTTTCATTGTTCTTCCTTTTATAATTCCTCAAATATAAAAGAAAAAACTTAAAAACGCGTTGATTTTTGTATTTTCAGTCAATTATTTTGAAAATTTGCCCTTCTCTACGACCCTTGCGACCTTCTCCAACGATTCTTCTATCGAATCGTTTGTCGTGTCGATCAGAACGTAGTCGTCGGTGAAAACCAACGGAGCGATTTTGCGCGTTCGGTCTTGCTCGTCTCTCGCGGCAAGACTTTGATAGATTTCGTCGTATGTAATTTGCGGATTGGCTTGTTTTAAAGCGTCGAAGCGACGTTTTGCTCTTACCTCTAGATCCGCCGTCACGAATATTTTGTAATCCGCGCCGGGGACTACGACGGTGGCTATGTCGCGGCCGTCTAGAACGGAGCCTTCGCTCCCTTCTCCAGGGTTAGCGACGAACTCGCGTTGCAATTTGGTTAGAATTTCCCGAATGTTTGGTAATTTTGCGATTTCAGACGCTTTAGCGCTGATTTCATCCGTTCTTAGATCGCTTTCAGGAATACTCAAGAGGTCGCTTATAGAGAGCGTTGAAAGATTGCGATCTCCAACGTTTATATACGCGACGGCTCGATAAAGAATTCCGGTGTCGAGATACGCGAATCCTAGACGGTCCGCCAGCAAACGAGCTATCGTTCCTTTGCCGCTTCCCGCCGGACCGTCGATGGCGACGACCGGTTTTCTCATATTTTGTCGAGTCCTATTTCAATATTTTTTCCGTCGACTTTAATGCCGGTGAAAAGAAGCAGCGGAGCGGACAGGCAGATTGATGAAAAAGTTCCAAACATTAGTCCGAATAGTATCGGAAAACAAAAGTCGAAAATAACTTTACCGCCGAAGAAACACAGAGCAAGCAACGATAAAATCGTCGTAGTGGACGTAAGAACCGTCCTCGACAGCGTTTCATTCATTGATTTGTTGAGAAGCTCGGCTACCGACAGGCTCCTGTAAGCCAGCATGTCCTCGCGGATTCGATCGAAGACGACGACCGTGTCGTGGATAGAATAACAAGCTGTCATCAGCAGCGCCACAATTGCGTTTACGTTAAATTCAAAATAATGGCAGATAGAATAAAGCCCCATTAAGACTATGCAATCGTGAGCTAAAGCGACGACTCCGCAAATAGCGAATTGCCACTCAAATCGCGCCCAGATATAAATCAAAATCGCCAACAGCGAGATGATAACGGCTAGCAACGCGTTTTGCGCCAGTTCGCTGCCGACTTTCGGGCCGATTTTCTCAATTTTTCTATATTCAACGTTGTCTCCAAGAGCGGATTTTACTTTTTCTAGCGACGCATTTTGCTGTTCCTGCGTTCCGCCGGAGCTCGGAATTCTTATTAGAACGTCGTTTTTAGAACCGAATTCTTGTATATAAGCCTCGCCGACTTCTAATTTCGAAAGTTTATCTCGCATAGCGCCTATATCGGCCGCCTGTTGAGTTCTTACTTCCATAACGAAGCCGCCTCGGAAGTCGATGCCAAAGTTCAATCCGTGAAAAAAGAACGACAATATGCTTACCAATGTAACGATAATCGAAAACGCGTAAGTGTAGCGTCTAAACCCCACAAAATTAATTTTTGTATCGTGAGGTATAAGTTTGTAGATTTCCATAGCGTTAATCCTTTCTTACATTGGTATGGAAATAGGACGTTTCAGTCTTATCAAGGTCGAGACGATGTATCTTGTTAAAGTCGTCGACGTGAAGAATGAAATTACGGTGCCAAGAATCGTTGTGATCGCGAAGCCTTTTACCGGACCGGTTCCGAATTGGTAAAGGCACGTCATTCCGATTATCGTGTTAAGGTTTGTGTCGATAATGGAGGTCATGGCCAAATCGTAGCCGCTTTCGACGGCTTTCATCCATTTTTCGCCTTTTCGCAGATACTCTTTTATTCTTTCGTTGATAAGGACGTTAGCGTCTACCGCCATACCAACCGTCAAAGCTATTCCGGCGATCCCTGGAAGCGTCAGCGTCGCTTGCAAACAAGATAATCCGGCTATTAGAAGAATTAGGTTCACTATAACGGCGATATTCGCGATCATTCCAAACGAGGAATACCATAAGTACATGAATAAAAGTACGAACGCTCCTGAAATAAGCGTCGCGAGAATTCCCGAGCGAATCGAATCCGCTCCAAGATCCGGTCCTACCGTTTTTTCCTCGATAACGTTCAACGGAGCCGGCAAGGCTCCAGCTCTTAACAATAACGCGAGATCTCTAGCTCTTTCGACGGAGAATTCGCCGGTAATTCTGCCTGATCCTCCGGTTATAGGAGTTTGTATCACCGGAGCGCTGATTATCTCGTT
>JAISHN010000011.1 GCA_031262635.1 Holosporaceae bacterium | reverse complement strand
TATCATCAATGCTCTCCACCTTACCTTTACCAATATTATATCAGCGGTATCTTTAATAGGGCAATTCCGGCGTATGCCGTTAGCTTGACTTTAACGCCATTTAATGCAATACTGAACCTTAGTAACTTTTAAAGTTTGTCTAGTTTTTATAATAAAGAGGATAAAGGAATATGAAAAAGATATTATTATGCATATTGATTGCTTTTGTTAGCGTCGCGACCATAAACTGTGCGCAAGGGATGAACGGTCTTCCAACGCCTACTGAAGCAGCGGGACTGATAGAATGTGTGACACTAGGAGCTAAACTTAGGGCGAATACCCACCAGTGCCTACGAGACCCTATGCTGAGCGCGCCAGAGCATATAAGGAACGCGACCGCTTTCGTGGTTGACTACCTAAAAAGCGCCAATATCTTCTCGGACGGCGAATTAGACGCTATAAAAGCGAAGATGGAAAGTTTAGCTGACTTCGCCGCGAACGAAAAACAACAGGGACGACCATTTGATATTAAAGCCCGATGGCGTATGGAATGGCAAAACTTGAAAACGCTTGATTTCTTCAAAGGCAATAAAGAACTAGTCTGGACAACAACTGAGCATTCGCTGGTCATAGTTTACCTTGCGACCCTGTTAACTGGACCTCAAAGGGCGCTAACGTCATATGACAGGTTCGCACGAGCGGTGCTCGTAGGCATCGAACGCTACCCCGCGCGCCAGAGAGCAGAAGTATCTATGCAAATAGAGTATAACGCGCAAACAGAGACTGAGTCGGACGGGGATATTTTCGCCCAATTGCTAGCGAGAGCTGTGGAACATAATGAAGCGACCGCTAAGCTCAATGCGCAGATTCATAAAGTGATCGCGCTACAAGCGCAGGGGGGAGAAAACGGCTGCACTCTAATATGAATGTAACGTCGTCGCTCTTGCCGCTTCCTCTTTTTATTTCCGTAAGGCTTTTCAGGAAATTGAGAGTTAAAGCGTTGACCGGAGGCGCTAACTAAATGCCGTTCAATAGCGGCATGACTTTTTTCAACGCGCCTTAGCTCTCTTTGCTGTACGTACATCCTTCTGATCCTATTTGATGGATAACGGATTATAATCCTATTCAAAAAAAACAACTTTACGCGTCGTTAATTTTGCCTAGCGGCGGCATAGATTATGGAAAATACAATTTTCCTCAGTTTTTCGGTAAATTTTATCCGTTGGCTTTAAGCTCTTACATAAATTGATATACGAGCTGTAAATTTACTAAGCTTAAACTTTTATGAATCTATACAGATTAAAACTTGGCGTCCCCAACGAGATTCGAACTCGTGTTGCCGCCGTGAAAGGGCGACGTCCTAGGCCTCTAGACGATGGGGACAAAACTAAGAGCTTTTTTATACAAAACGCCTGCAAAAGTCAACGCAATGAATCCAAAATCTCTAAATTGTAGCATCTAATGAACTTTAACGCTAATTTTGCGTAATTTTTGTTCGTTCCATATCCCGCGACGAAAGGAATCAGCTCCGTTCCGCTAAGTTTTTTCGACGATTCCATTATCAGTCGCCGACGCCGTCTAAAATTTCCGTAACGCGGATTGACGTTGAGAGTTTTTGCGTAGGCGACGGCAGAGTTAAACAGCGTGTCGAATCTTATTAGACTAGTTCTGGATTCTACCAATCCAAAATACGCGTTCCGCCGGCAAATTCTTCGATCGCTTCCAAACCGACTTTCCAACGCCGCCTGCGCTACGGCTAGAGAAACCGGAATAGGGGCGACTCTTAACAATAGTTCCACAAAGTCGCTCGTTTGATAAAAACGGCGAATTTTCCTCAGACGCTCGCTTTCTCGCGTCGTCAGCGGCTCGAAACGCTTTTCCTTTTCCCAAACGAACGCTACAAATTTGCGTTGTTTTTCGATAAATTCGTTAACTTTGCCGATTGTCGACGCGACGGCTCTTATAAAAAGACTTCTGCTAAAATTATAAGAAGAGGCGACGGGAGGAATGTTTTTTAAGGCGAAATTAGGAATAGCGGTAATGTCCGCTTTTTCCAATATTTCTTTAACTTCCAGATACTCGACGGTTTTATCGCATTCAAAAAGTTCGTCTCTGTCTTTGGGCGAGCATTCGATTTTACTCGCGCTAAAAAACAAACAAAAGCCGATTAAAATTAACCTAAATAAACGAATGACGTAAACGATTATTCTCCTTCCTTTTCGAGAATCTCGGCGATATTTGGAACGTCGTTTACAAGATAACCCGCGATTTCTTTCTTGAGCTTTTTCATATCTCGAACGGAATTTGCTTCAATTCTTAGAGATAAAGCGTTTTGCGTATTGGAGGCTCGCAACAGCCACCAGCCTTCTTTCGTTGAAATGCGAACGCCGTCTATCTCGACTATATCCGCCTTTTTTGATTGCAAATGTTCTTTTATCGAATTAACTATGCCGAATTTTGCGTTTTCTTCGCATTGTATTCTAAATTCGGGCGTAATCAGGCCGCGTTCCAAATTGTTGAAAGCGTTTTTATTTTCTCCGACGATTTCTAGACATCTCAAAGCCGCGTAGATCCCGTCGTCGAATCCGAACCATCGATCTTTAAAGAAAAAGTGTCCGCTCATTTCTCCTGCTAGAAGAGCGCCGGTTTCTTTCATTTTCTTTTTTATAAACGAGTGGCCTGATCTCTCCATAATAGGAACGCCGGAATGCTTTTTTATGGATTCAAATAGTCGAGCGCTTGATTTTATGTCCGCTATGACTTGAGCGCCTGGGTTTTTCTTCAAAAATTCAATAGCTAAGACCTCGAAAACCTGATCGCTAAACAACGCTCGTCCGGCGGAGTCGACGACGGCGAGCCTGTCTCCGTCGCTGTCAAAGGCGAATCCTATATCGAAGCCGTTGTAAAGGACGAATCTCGACAAGTACTCTATATTTTTTGCGACAATTGGGTCTGGCGGCCTGTTCGGAAAATTCCCGTCGATTTCTTCAAACAAAAGATGATGCTTCCCGGGAATCGCCGCAGTTACCGCTTTAACCGCGTCCGCGGTCGTTCCGTTTCCGATATCCCAGGCAACCTTTACATCGTCCGAAAACTTAAAACCTTCTAGAAGGGCGGCGACGTAGTTCGAAAAGACTTTGTTCAAAACGACCTCGCGACCGTTTTTCTCAAAGAAATCTTTGCGAGCGATCATATCGCCGAGCGTTTTTATGTCTTCGCCGCAGAACGGGCTGTTTTCCAACACGATTTTGAATCCGTTTTGATCCGGCGGATTATGCGAGCCGGTTATCATAATTCCCGCGTCGAGTTTTAGCGTCGTCGCGGCGTAGTCTGTCGTCGGCGTGCTGCGCATTCCGAGGGATATAACGTCCGCTCCGGCGTTTATCAACCCGTTGGTCAAATTCCGAGCTAACGCGTCCGAAGAATTTCTACAATCGCGTCCGACGCAGACGCTTTTTAGATTTTTTCTGGCCAAAACAGTTCCGAACGCCCGCCCGATATCGTAAGCGTCTTTTTCAAACAGATTTTTGCCGAAAACTCCGCGAATATCGTATTCTCGCAAAATCTCGGGAGCGAGAGCGCGCGGCGTTTTATTTTCTTCGTCATTCATATGGAGAAGACTTCGAAATTTATCTACAATGCCCATCGCGCGTCCTCAAAAATATGAGATTGATTATATACGCGTCCGATAGAAATAGAAAAGCGGATGTTGAACGGAAATTTGGCCGTTTAATGATAAACGCCGCTTTTTCATGTTTAAGTTTAAAACATCTCGGCGATCTCGTCGGAAGATAGTTTCCCCTGATGCGTTTTTCCGTTTACGACAAACGAAGGGATAAGCGATATTTTTAGCTCTTCCGACGCGCGTTTTTGTTCTTTCATTAACCCCGCTCCGATTTTTGTGTCCGCGATATGTTTTTCTATTTCTTTTTCGTCGTATCCGAACTCCGCGAACATGTCTCTGAGAAACTTTCGAGGATTTTTCGACGTTAGCCATTCTTTTTGTTTAGCGAAAACTTTATGCGTGAGTTCGGCAATTTTTTCGTTAGATTCTCCGCCGAAATATCTAATCAAAGTCGCGGCTTCGAGCGAAGCCGGATCGTCTATGTAGCTTCGCAAATAAACCTTTGCTTTTCCGGTATCGACGTATTTTTCCTTAAATTTTGGAAATTCCTTCAGATGAAAAACTGAGCAATGAGAACAGCTGAAAGAAGAATACGCGATTACTGTATTTGGAGCGTTTTTATCGCCGATAACAACCTCCGTCAAAGCCAGTTCGTCGGGGATTTCCATTTTTTTCAGTTTCTCGAGGAAAAATTCTTCTCTCTGCGAGGAGCTTTGCGACGGTTGATTGTCTCCAAAGACGCTTTGCGTTGAAAATACCAACGCTATCAACGCGATAGATAATTTCAAAATAAACTC
>JAISHN010000024.1 GCA_031262635.1 Holosporaceae bacterium | reverse complement strand
ATGAGAGCGTATCCCAAAAGAAAAGGCCAACATGATCAGAAGAAGCATGAATCCTCGTTTATCAGAGCGTTAAGGCATCTTCTTCCAAAGAAATATTCGTATACAATTGTTTCGGATCGAGGATTTGGGAACGATCGTTTCGCGCGATTATGCGCGGACAAAGGCTTCGATTATGTTTTGAGAGTCAACGAAAATCTCAACGTTCGAATTGGAGATAAAGTCTGGAATTTAAGCGATTTTAAAGGAAAAAATGAGAAATTTTCGGCGTATGTTTTCGCTTGGGAAAAAGAAGTTGAGTTTGAAGTTCATACGGAAAATGAATCGACGCGGTTTTTAATGGCTTCTAAGCCTGACATATCGGGGCGCGAGATATATAAAAAGAGATTTTCGATTGAAAAATGCTTTCAGGATCAAAAAAGCTCTGGATTCAATATAGAGAAATGCAAGATTCGGAAATATGACAGATTTAAAAGGCTTTATTTTACAATGTGTTTGGCGCAATTGTTTGTAGTAATGATCGGAGAATATATCGAAAACGAGAATCATCCTTTAAAAAAAAGATTTCGTATACTCGTAGGCGCGATCTCAGCATTTTCAAACTCGGATGGTATGCTTGCAAGACGTTATTTGGTAAAATAAGAAAAATAATTAAGACATTAGTCAGAAAATTGCTACTGTGACACTATAACGGGGTGGAGGAAGGCTTGCGGGAGAGGGGGCGCAGCGTCAAACTCGCGACGCGGTCTAACAAGGGCGAATATTATTTGCCCCTACAATCTGCGTCGACAGCGGAAATAAAAATACTCATTTTTTCCTTATCATTCTTGCGCGGCGTTAAAATCAGTCGTTGATCGCAGGATTTTGAGTTCCTCTACTTTCACAGAATCAATGAAATCAGTAATCCTGAACCAAGGACTAGTAAAAGAAACTCCGCTTAAAATTCCGACGTATTTATTTTCCGCGCTTCCTTTGCGTCGCGCTATTACCAAAGAGCCGCTAAATCCGCCTCCGGATTTCGAGGTGCCACTAACCTGTCCCGTAGCAGTTATAAAAGATTTTGATAGAGTAGAAGATATATCTATAAGTTTTTTCTTATTAAATCCTAAATTCTTTAGAAAATCTTGTCGCGTTGATAATTTCCTATCTTTTACAGCCTCGCCCCAAGAACCAAACAGTTCCTGAGGAGGTTGCTCTACGCCCGTCATACCGTATCCTATTACAAAAGCTTTCGTGTCTTGGCCATTTACAATTTGATCTTCTCCTTCCGACGCTCTCCATACATTAGAAAACACTTCCCTTAGACCTAGCGACCTGCCTTCATCCTTAATAGGTTCTTCTAAAACTAGAATGGCAACATCAAATCCAGATTTAGGATGATATATCCTTTCCACTTTATATCGACAACGTTGGTGTTCATCAATCGAATTTATCAATGGAGGATCAGAGTCTTTCTCCGTAAGCTCAGGCGTTACGCTGAGATACGTAGAACTTCCGTTGATCATAGTAAAAAGGCCTTCGCGGCCGCTCTGCATGGCTAGAGACGATGCGTCGGCTTTCATATTAGATGACTCAACACGTTCATTCCCGCCGTCCATAGCTATATTATGTCTGCAAGTAATTACAACTCTACCTAGCAAAGCCGGAACGCCGATGTCTATTAACGCGCCGGTTCCAATGGTAGGAGCAAATACTGTTTTATCATCCGCCGTATTGCCAAGAATATTAACTCTTACAATATGCTTACAAGTATCCTTCCATTCTTCGCTCCAGGCCGCGGCTACGTCGCTTTCTTTGTAAAGACCATCTCTTTGAAAAAATGGTTTTTCTCTTCTATATGTTTGACAACCTTCATTTTCCAAACATTTGCCAAACTCTTCCATATTCCTTCTGTATTTTCCGCCTTCTTCCCAGTCTTCTGGAGCCGCGAAGCAATTTCCTAGACTTCCTAATATTGCGGAAACAAGCGCTATTTTTTTCATTATATCTTCCTCTTCAAATTGACTTTTTGCAGCGCCGTTTGTTTACATAAAAACAAACTATGCGCTCGATAAGTATTGACTAAAAAGATTGAAAAATTATTAATTTTTTACAAAAATTAGTCTAATTGTATTTTCTAAGCGGCTCCGCGTAACGCGAATTATGAGAAAGAATCGAAAAATTACTCGCCATTTACGTTGCGGCAAGTATAAAATAGCTTGTATTTTTAGCGAGGCATTCATGTTGAACGGTTATATTGTCGCTCTCGTCACTCCGTTTAAAAACGGCGGCATAGATCTTGCGGCTTTTGAGAAATACGTCGATTTCATCGCGGATTCAGGCGTTTCAGGGATGGTCGTTTGCGGATCTACGGGAGAATCGCTATCGTTGTCGTTTCAAGAAAAAGTAGAGCTGACGAAAGCCGCGGCTTCATTCAATAAAGGGCGGATAAAGATAATCGGCGGAATAGTCGACGCGGCGACGGAAAATTGCGTCGAGCTTATGAAACAAACGGAAAAATACGTCGATAATTTCCTCTGCGTTTGCCCGTTTTACATAAAACCGTCGCAACGGCAGATATACGATCATTTCAAAAAATTAAACGACTCGACTTCCCGCGGGATAATTTTATACAACAATCCGAGCAGAGCCGGAGCCGATATCGGTTTCGACGTTTTCAAGAGACTCTGCGAGTTGAAAAATATCGTCGCTATAAAAGAATGCTCGCCAAATCTGTCTAGATTTACCCTATGGCGTTCGGCGATAAAAAAAGACTTCGATTTTCTGTGCGGAAACGACGACGTTGTCTGCGCGGCGTTAGCCATGGGAGCGAGCGGCGTAATATCGGGAGGAACCGCGAATTTATTCCCGAATCTCTGCGTAAAAATGTATAACGCGTTCGAGGAAAAAGATTTTGAAACATTCGCCGCGCTCAGAGACGCGCTCGCTCCGGCGCACGAGCTTATGTTTGCGGAGCCAAGCCCGGGAGCGATGAAATACGCTTTAAGCAAAATGAAACTCATATCTAACGAGCCGCGCGCTCCGTTATCTCCAATAAGCGCGGAGCTGCAAACAAAAATAGACGAATTGATCGAGAATCTGAGGCAGTTTTTATGAAAGCCGAATACAAAGAAGTCGGATATAACCGTCGAGCGAACTACGACTACGAGATCCTCGAAAAAATAGAGGCGGGAATCGTATTGCGAGGCAGCGAGGTAAAATCGCTTCGTATGAATAAAATCAGCCTGGCGGACGCTTACGCCGGATTATCCAAAGACGGCGAGGTATTTTTGTATCAAACGCATATTCCCGAGTACGCGTTGTCGAATCGCATGAATCACGAGCCAAAAAGGACGCGAAAACTTCTTTTAAAGAAAAAACAGATTTCAAGACTAATCGGCCAGCTGAAAAAAGGCGGGTTTACGCTTGTTCCCATCAGCGTTTATTTCAATGAAAAGGGATTTGTAAAAGTCTCGCTTGGATTAGGCAAAGGAAAAAAGACCGTCGACAAGCGCGAAACTATAAAAGAACGCGAATGGAATCGCGAAAAAAACAGATTGCTGAAAAAGTCGAGACTATCTATTTGATACGCTCCTCCTTCTCCGCTTTTCGCCGTCGATTATTCCTTTTCTTCCGAAGCGGTTTTTTGGAGCTTCTTTTTCATATCGTTTATAGTCTTAGTAAGTTTTTTGAGACGAGAAAGTAGTTTTTTCTCTTTTTTTGGTTTTTCTAAAATCAACTTGCGGACTTTTTCCGTTATATCGGAATTTACTCGATCAAGGTCGGCAATTACGCTGTCGACGCTTACTTCTTTGTTTTTAGCTTCGGAATCGCCGACGCAGAACGATAAAAGAATGGCGAATATTATTTGAATCATCTAAAAATCCTCGCTTGTAAGCGCGTTTCTCGCCGGCTGCGTTTCTAAAATCGGAGGAACGCTTGAAACGACGGGCGTTTCTTCTTCGGCGCGAATAAAATCGGCGGCCAACTCTTCGCGTTCGGCCGGTTTTGCCTCTTGCGAAGCCTTTGGTTGAGTTATTTTTTTCGGTTTTGGAGCGATCTTGGTTTTAGGTTTTATTTTTGGCGTTTTAGGTTTTTTTGCTTTCTTGATTTTTTTAGACGCGACAAGCGGCGGTTCTTTTTTCTCGTTATCGTCTGAATCAATTTTCGATTCTTCTTCAATAGACGGCGCGGATTCTTCCTCTGAAGGAAACGCTTCGTCGCCAGAACCGTCTTCGTCGACAACTTCTTCTTGAGTTTCAGTCGGCGGTTCGTTTTCTTCTTCCGATTCTTCCTCTGGATCGCTTGGCGCCGCGTCGTTTGAAACTTCTTGTTCTTGCTCGTCGTCCGTCGCGATTTCATTCGTCTGATCTTCGTCTTCAGCGGATTCTTCCTCAGAATCTACGGGTTCTTCGCTTTTGCCGCTATCGGAATTCTCCGGCTCGACCTCTTCTTTATCCTGAATTACAAAACTCTGCCGATTGTCTTCAGATTCGTCTTCATCAGATTCCGTTTCTTCGGCTTCTTCTTCGGAATTCTCGACTTCGTTTTCCTCGACGTTTGGCTCGTCTTCCGCTTCAGATTCCTCGTCGTTGTTATCGGTTTTTTCTTCAGATTCGTCCTGATCCTCAGACTCGCTCTCGTCGTCTACTTCTGATTCTTCGTTGTCTATGACCTCTTCTTCTGATTCTTGACTGTCTTCCTCCAAAGATTCGTCTTCGTTGTCTGCAGATTCCGAGTCATCCTCGTCCGCTTCTTCGTCATCCTCTTCATCTTCCGAATCTAAATCTTCCTCCAACGCTTCTTCAGATTCTTCGTCGCCGCTTTCTTCCGTCTCATCCCCGTCTTGCGAATCTTGCTCCGCCGACTCCTCGGAATCGTCTTCAGAATCTTCGTATTCCGAGATATCTTTCACAATTTCTTCTTCTATAGAAACGGCCTCGCCCTCGCTCCATAACATTCCTTCGATTTCTCCGACAATCGTTTCTCCTTTCTCAAAAAGTTTGGATATCTTTTTCTTATTTTTGCTCGAATAATTTTCGCTTTTGAAGAGACGTTCTATATTTTTCCATACCTTCCGGTAATCCGACGAAATATCCGCGTTAACGCAGCTCGCGTAGATAATCCCCGCGAACAGCGTCGCGACTTTTAGACGCGTAACGCCGCTTGCGTTTTCCTTTAAAAAAATCGCGCCGCGCGATATAGCGTTTCTTTCCATTGTCCCATTTTACAAAAGGCTTATAAATAAAGAGTAAAAACGCGGACGAAAGTATATTGAGCGAGACGCGTCGCGTTAGAAGAAGCGTATTCCCATCGCTTCTTTTACTTCGTCAAGCGTTTGTTGAGCGACAGATTTTGCTTTTTGCGAGCCGTTAAAGCATATTTCCAGCAGATCTTTTTTGGACAAGCTTTCTCTTTTTTCGCGAATAGGACGCAGTTTTTTCTGTAAAACGTCGTTTAAAAGCGATTTTAAAACCATGTCTCCAAGTCCGCCTTTTTTATATTTTTCCTTAAGAGCGGCAAGTTCGTCTTTTTCTTCATAGAAAGCGTCGAGATAAGCGAACACGACGTTTCCTTCGATTTTTCCTGGATCGGACGCTTTTATATGATCTGGATCGGTGAACATTGAATAGACTTTTTGTTTAATAATCTCAGACGAGTCGTTTAGAAAAATCGCGTTGTTCAACGATTTGCTCGCTTTCGCTCTTCCGTCTATTCCGACCAAACGCCCGACGGGGCTTAAATAAGCCTTAGCTTCTTTTAAACAATTGGTATTATATAATCTATTGAATTTTCGAACAATTTCATTCGATTGCTCGATCATCGGCAGCTGATCCTCGCCAACCGGAACTACTTCCGCTTTGAAAGCCGTAATATCGGCCGCTTGGCTTATTGGATAGCAAAAAAATCCCACAGGAATAGATTCGCCAAATTCTTTCTGAGCTATTTCCGCTTTTACCGTAGGATTGCGCTCTACTCGAGAAACGGTAACCAGATTCATATAGTATACGGTCAGCTCGGACAAAGCGGGAATCTGCGACTGTATGAATATAGTCGTCAATTCTGGATCAATCCCGACCGCGATATAATCCGCGACAATTTCTAAAATGTTATCGACGACTTTTTGCGGCGTTCCATAATAGTCGGTCAGAGCCTGAACGTCGGCGACCATCACGTACTGATTGTAAATACGCTGCAGTTCGACTCTGTTTTGCAGCGATCCAACGTAGTGGCCGAGATGAAGATTTCCGGTCGGCCTATCTCCGGTTAAAATGATTTTTTTCATATAAACTCGTTATTGCGGCTCAATTATACGGCGCCGCGAGTTATTTGTCTTTATCCTTGTCTTCGTAATCGACGCGGAAGTTTTTCTTTTCAAAAGTTATTTTTACCTTCTTGTAACTTGGCGGAATCGTAGCCCTATGCTTGCCGGAGCTTGAATATTTTGCAAAAACGAATCCGGCTAGCGGAATCATGTGATCCGTCGGATATTCCACCTTTTTCCACGGCATTACTCGCTTTTTCGCGACCAATTCCCATTCGAAAATTTTCATTTTATCGGGATAGTCCTTTATCATCTGATCGACGCCTCGGAAATATTCGTCCGAGGACATTTTCATCAACTCCTCGACTAATTCATGCTCGTAGACGACGACAAGATGAACTTTCACCGCTCCGCGATCGTTCATATTTTCGTCTATCGACAGCATTACTTCTTCTAAAATAAGCCCGCCTTTTGGAGAGAAAAAATCGCCGAATATCGATTTTTTCTTATCCTCGGTCAGCGTTTTTAACGACGCGGCGGCAGACATAGCCATAACGCCTTCGGCGGCGGGAATCGCTTTAACATCCAAAAATAAAAAAACGAATAAAAAGACTAATTTTTTCATAAGCGTCACTCGTCTTATGAAAACAGAGCGCCGGTTAAAAAGCGGTTAATGAAAAATTCGAATAAGGGATTTTGAGTATCGCTTAACTCGTTGGATTATCTCTATAATCTGAGTAATGGATTAAAACCCGTACTACGGCCGGAGAAAATTCTGAATTACCCCAGCTCGTCATATTTGGGCTTTCAGCCAAAGGATCTAGTGAAACTTCAGCATTTTTTGGATCCTCGGCCTACGGCCAAGGACG
>JAISHN010000006.1 GCA_031262635.1 Holosporaceae bacterium | reverse complement strand
TGAAAGAAGCGTGCGAACGATATTCGCCGAAGATATTTTTTCTAAACGCCGGAAACGTCGCCGCGGCGAAAATAAAAATCGATCCGGCCGCCGCGGCTGGAGCGGATTTACTCGCCGCCGCAGTCGCCGCCGCGAACAGATTTCCCCAAAAAAACGCCGTGATCGTCGATTTTGGCACGGTAACTACGATTACCGCAGTCGATAAAGACGGAACGTTCTTGGGAGCGTCTTTTATACCTGGAATGGGAATCCAGTCGAAGTCTCTTGGGCTTGCTTCCGATAATTTATTTCAGATTGACGTAAAAGCTCCTCAAAAAATCCTCGGAACCTCTACAAAATCCGCTCTCGAATCCGGCGTTTTCTTTGGAACTTACGGAGCTGTGAAATATTCGACGGAGAAAATGATAGAAGAAGTTTTTCCCGAAGGCGCGATTATCGTAGGAACCGGCGGATATGTTAAGCTGTTTGAAGATAAAGGCCTTTTAGATTACATTTGTCCCGACATGGTTATAGAAGGGCTTTTGTACTGGCGAGGAGATTTGTAATTGAGCAAAGTTTTGTTCGCCGGGTCTTTCGATCCGTTTACGATAGGGCATCATTCCGTTTTTTCGCGAGCTTGCAGACTATTCGGCGAGAAAAACGTTTTTATAGGCGTGGCGCGAAATTCTGAAAAAAACGTCTGCTCTCCCGAGCGTTTGCGATGGACGATAAATCCCGTGAGTCCAAACGTAGTCGTTATACCGGATAAAACGTTGGTCGCGGACTTTTGCGTTCACAACGGCATATCGCATTTAATTAGATCTATGAGAAACACCACCGATTTCAACTACGAAATGGAATTAGCCGCTTGGAACGGAAAATTGGGAATAGAAACGCTTTTTATCCCTTGCAAAGAAGGCTACGAAAAGATCTCCAGCTCAAGCGTGAGAAATTTGGCTCAATACGGAAAAGACGTTTCAGAATATATGCCGGAAATTACTCGAACGCGTTGGTTTAAGAAACCAAAAAGAATAATCGTAACCGGTTTTATAGGCTCCGGTAAAAGTTCGTATATCGACGCTTTCTTTCGCGGAAAATACGACTGTTTCGATATGGACGAAATCGCGAAAAAGCGTCTGGACGCGGGTCTTCGAAACGATATAGCCGACGGAATTGCAAGCGGCTCTTTGGATTCCGCTAAACTGGACGCGGCAGGCCAAATTTTGCTGGAAGAAATTCTCGCTATGCCAAAAAACGCCGTAATAGAAGCTTCCGCTCTGGGAACTTATACGAGGTTTCTTTTGAATCCTCTTAGAAAATTGTACGACGACGCGGCGATTATGCGCGTGGATAAGTTTCATTCGGATAAAGTCAGAAAAATCGACGAAAATTTCAAACAAGCCGTTTTGCGAATCCAAACAAAGCCGCTTGTAACGGATTTTGTTATAAACGACGATCTACAAAACGCGGACGAAATCGCCGAGCTAAACGCTAGAGCCGTTTCTTTGTTAGAGCGATAGTTTAAAAATCATCTCCAAATAATCTCTGTACATTTTAAATATTTTTATAGTATTTTTAATTAAATTTTAACTTTTGGAGATAGGCGTTGACGCGTTGTTTTTCTTTGGTTGCGTTTTTTCTCGCCGCCGGATGCGCGACTGTAGACGACGCGAGAACTCCTCAGCAGAAAAATCTGAACGCCAAAGCCTTCGAAACGATATCGGCTCCCGTAGACGATTTTCTTCCAGATGAAGAGGTCGGCGAATTTATAGAAGACGAAATCGACAAAGAACCGCCTGTAGGCGAAAAATTCTATAAGCCGATTACAATTTCCGTCGCCCCGAATATGAAAATACGCGAGGCGTTGACGCAAATGGCTAATTCGGTTGGCGTCGACGTTTTTATCGTCAACGACGTCGAGGAAAGCATTTCTTTTTCGGCGAAAAATCGTCCGTTTTTAGACGTTCTTAAGGATATCTGCGCGAGCGCGGGACTAAGATATACAATTGATAAAAACTCCGTAAAAATTGAGATCGACTCTCCGACCGTAAAAACGTATAACGCGCAATTTTTGAATATTCAGCGAGATTCGCAAAGCTCCGTCTCCGTTTCAACGGATATCTTCTCGAACCAATCGATCGGAAAAGACGGCGCGACAGTTTCGTCGGGATCGGCGGAGAATGGGTCGAAAAATTCCGTCTCCGGCGTAACGAAAAACGATTTTTGGGCGGAGCTTGAAGCTTCTCTAAAAACTATCGTCGGAGAAAACGACGGATATTTTTCAATTCATCGACAGGCGGGTTTGATTACAGTCTGCGCGACTCAACCAAAGCATAACGAGATTCGAAAGTATTTGCGGCTGTTGAAAGACGCGACGGAATCGCAGGTGTTAATCGAAGCAAAAATTCTCGAAGTCAATTTGAAAGACGAGTATAAAAACGGGATAAATTGGAATATCGTTCGTCGCGGCGGAGCTATGATTAAGAAAGAATACTCTACCGACGGATTGTTGTCGTTCGGAGTGAATAGATCAAACCTAAACGCGGTAATCGGATTAATAGAGAATTTTGGAGCGATAAAAACGCTGTCTAGTCCTAGAATCACAGTTTTAAATAATCAATCCGCGATATTAAAAGTCGCCCAGAACGAAGTGATATATATTCCCGAAATGCAAAGACAATACGCGACGGTGTCGGATAATCGCAGCACAGACTTCCTGACGACCACGATTCGCACGATCCCGATTGGATTGATAATGTCGGTTTTGCCGTCTATCGACAAGAAAAATAACTCGATTTTACTGAACATACGGCCGACGGTTTCAAGAATTAACGATTATAAAAAAGTCCCGTTTTTCTATCGAACCGCGTCGCTCATTAGAAATGCAAACCAAAACGATTCTTCTACGCAGGAAGTTCAGTTTCATGAAATTCCAGTTGTGGACGTAAGAGAAATGGATTCCGTTTTAAAACTTAATTCGGGACAAATCGTCGTTATGGGCGGATTAATGCAGGAAACTTCCCGCAATCACAGAAGCGGACTGCCAGGGTTTAAGGAGCTTGACTTTGCCGCCGGCGAAAATGAAAAATCGACGCGCGTTACGGAGCTTATAGTTTTCCTAAAAGCGACCATTCTTCGCAATAAGGGTAAAGCGCATCACGAAGCCGACAGAAAAATCTACGACAAGTTCGCAGACGACCCGCGACCGTTGAGGTTTAAAAAATGATGCGACTGTTTCAGAAGAAAAACAATGGATTCTCTTTAATAGAAGTCGCGATCGCCGTTATGGTAATCGGTCTAATCGCTAGCTTCGCGTTGAAGGGAAAAGAACTGATTCGCGCCGCTAAGCTAAGATCGGTCGCCGAACAAGTTAATTCGTTCAGAATCGCGATCCAAGGATTCGTCGACAAATACGGCGCGCTTCCAGGAGATTTTTCAGACGCGCAGACTATGATTGACGGTTCTTTGCAAAACGGTTCGGGAAGCGGCGCGATATCTTCCGTCGACGACGCGAAGCGATTCTGGAGTCATCTTGCGGCGGCTGATCTCGCGAGTTTGGAGTTGGTCAACGGATACCCGACAAGTAAAATCGGCGGATATTATACTGTATCCTCTAATATTCAAAATTGTCCTGGAACTTGGATCATTCTATGCGGCGAAACGGGCGACAACC
>JAISHN010000069.1 GCA_031262635.1 Holosporaceae bacterium | reverse complement strand
GAAGAGGTATTTGTATATCAACGCGTTCGAGATAGCGGAGAACGACGAATTAGACGCTACGATCGGGAAAAAAGAAGAAGAGCGGGCGACGAAGCAGGATAAAACGTTCGAAGTCCCTTTAGAAGATTGGGAAGTAGAAATAACGAACGCGAACGACGAGGCGGCGTTAAATAAAACGCTGCGCGAACTACAGCTGAATCCGCCTAAAAACGATAACTGGAAGCGTATTTTAAACGACAAGGCTAAATTTATAGGATCGACATACGACAAAAGAATGAAGCGGTTTGTTCAACTGACCAATTTAAATTAAACAGTCTAGAATTTTTCTTAGGAAACCCATGACAAAAGCGACAAAATACGCTCATTGCCTGAAACGGCAACAAAAATCGGCTGCGACAAAAAGCCGACAAAAGCGCTTTTGTCGCTGACAAAACTCTATCTTTCTAATAGCCGCCTCGCGAGCCGCGTCATAATAAGGCGACTCGCTTACGTCCGAAGGAATTTAAAGCGGGCTTCCCATTTTCCTTTTCTTTAGTTGAGAACGGGCGAAAATCCCTGTTTTTATTGTGAAAATACTGTCGGATCAATAAAAAACAGCCTTTGCGATTATTTGTGAAAATTAATTTTCACAGCGCTAAAATTAATTTTAGCCAATTTTCGCAATCGACGTTTCTTCTTGAGATTCCAGCGTTTTCACAGTAAAAACAGGGATTTTACCAACCTCTCGGCCTATGTTTATTTTCTTCAAGATTCGGAAGGAGCTAGCGCCGTTTCTTCTATTTTGATTCGTTGATTCGGCGCTAGTAAAATTGCTTTGCGAATCAAAGCGCGATATTCGTTTATGTTTCAAAGAAAATCTTGATTCAAACCGCGAATCGCGGCTTTTAAAATCGCCCTTTTTTGAATTTCTTTCCCGATTCAAGCTCATCGCTTAAAATCATCCTTTGAATCAAGAGTTTTTCTTCAAATACCAGTAATATCGAGCGTTTTGATTCATAAAACTTGCGTATGGAGCGAATCAACGAATCAACGATCCCTTACCGCGCCGTTTTTAAGGCGACAAACCCTAGATTGCGAAATTCCAAGCTCTGAGGCTATATCTCTTTGCGTCATTCCAAAGTCTAACATTTCTTTTATTTTTTTTGTTAAGTCGTATTCTGAAACGCTCCAAGTAAATTTTCCTTCCTCGTCGCTAATCAGTTTAGCTTTAAACGGCTTAACGCCTACGAATCCTCTGCATTTTTCGTATTGAACCTCGAACTCGGCTCCTTGAGCGTCGTCTTCTCTTGAAGATTTGAGCGTTACCACGCAGTCTAAAATATCTTCTTTTCTCGACGTGCCTCTTTGTTGTCCGCTCTTGCCCGCGTGATGTATCAACAGAACTGAAACGTTTTTTTGCCTTAATCGAATCAGCCATTTTTGTATCGACAGCCAACTGTCGGCGTCGTTCTCCTTCACTTCGGTTAAAGTCGACAAATTATCCAAAATTAATAAATCGACTCCGTCGAGGATAAACTCTAGAGCTTTCTGGTCTTTTTCGTCCGATAAGTTTAAAAAACAAGAATCTTGAATAGCGGCGCAGTAAATTTTTAGGTTATCGCTTGGAAAATCTTTTCCAACGCCCTTTATAATTCCTTTATGCCTCTCCTGCATAGTTTGAGGAGACATTTCTCCGTCTACGTATAAGACTTTGCGAGGCTTGGGAATTTTCCAATTAAACACATTTGTTCCGGCCGCCGTTCCGACGGCGATAGTTAGGGCGACAAAGGTTTTTCCTACGCCTCTCTTGGAGTAAAGCATAGTTACTCCTTGCGTCGGAATAATTGGATCGACGATTAATTCTCTAGGCGGCAAGTCTAACGAAAGAAAATCTTCGACGTTATAGACGATCAGACGCGAGCCGTTTGAAGCGCGTTCAGCGTTATCCTTCATAGACGTTCTCCTTATCGACGATTCGCCGCTCGTCGCTTTGTCCCGCCCTCTCGTTGAGGTATTCGATAACGCTTTCGACGGGGTATGCGACGGTTCGACGACCGATCGTGAATTTGCCCTTGATGCCGCGACCAAGACAGTCGAGGTTCCGCAACGTTTTCGGATTTATCAAGCCTTCTGTAGCTTCATACAGCTGGCTCCGCTTTATAAACGGACTCCTCCAATTCGAAAACAGCAAAGCAAAATTAGGCCGCTCATTTTTATCAGAAGAATTTTTTATATTCATATAACCTCCTAAAAACTTAAGACACTCCAAGCCAACATCGCGTGGCCTGTTTCAAAACAAAATGTAAGTTTTTTTAAAGGCTAAAAAAGCGATATCTACTTTTTAAAAAGCGATATCGCTTTTTCTAATATAGAAATGTTGATATTTGAGAGAAAAAAATTATGCAATAAAAGATGTCTGTTTTTTGTTATCTTCTGTTGAGTCAGTATAAATTAGTTTTGTGAAATGAGTTGTTTCTTTAAAATCAGGACATTCTTCAGAAAGAACCGAATATGCTTGTTTGATATGTTTGCGTATAGTTTCGTCAGATAGTTTTATTCCGAAGTTACTTAGTATTTTTTTAATGTGGCCGGTTAAATATGTAGGCAGCTTGTCGGCAGCTTTGCTTGGATTTATTCTACAATAGTTTGATATTAACGCCGCAATTATCTTATATAAAAGATTGATAGTTTTCGGCGATTCCTGTCGAGATTCTTCTTTAATATCATTCTGTTTTGCTTCGTCCAAAAGTTTCATGGTCGATTCGCAAATAGGCGGAAGCTTCCATTTAGTATTTGTAAGTTCTATGAAATCGGAGAGTCTAATTCTAAAAACGTCGTAATCTAACGCAAACGCTCTATCTTGATCGTTATTAGTCTTTTTCGTCGCCTCTAAATTCTCATATTTTAAAGTCTTGTCTTTGTCTTTTATAGCCGCATAAACTGCGGTCGCCGTTTTAGTAAGAGGTTTTATTTCATAGTCGCCGTCCGCTACTACGCTAACTTGCTCGCATTCTGAAGTTCTTAAGAAGAATCTATCCTCGTAAGCCTTTCTTGTTATCGTCGGATTAATACCGTGATAAATTAAAACCGACTTGATTAACGAATAAACGCAATTAGAATCGATATAGTCGACGATATCGCCGATTGGATAAAGAGTTCGCAATACTTCTAGAATGTTAGCGTCGGCAAAACGGTTTATCGCGGCAAAGTCTTCGCAAATTCGCTTATATTCGTCTGGATCGTTCTTCTTCAGGTCTTGATAACATTTATTTACGCATTCTGTCTTACGAATTTCTAGATCGTCTTTTATTTTTTCTACTGTCGTTTCAGATTTTGGATATTCGTACCCGCAAAGCTCAATTAAATTTTTTTCATAAAGGTTTCTTAAGTCCAGAATTCTAACGGGGCGTTTTATATAGTCTACCTCCGCCGGATGTTCTTCAGGATAAATTAGTTGAAGCGCCTCTTCGTCCTCTTCCGCTTCTTTTTTTATAATATCTTTCTTAACTTTCTCAATCGCTTTTGGAGACAGATTCTTTAATTTTTCTATTGTTGCGTCGCTTTTTAATTCCATGTTTATTTCTTTCCTCTCTACGCTTCTGCAATACTCGTCTTAAATCCCGCAATAGTATAATAATCGAGCGGGACTATTAATGACAATCGTCGCCTTCGTCATAAGCTCTTATCGTAAAACCGCGGGGCTATAGCGGGGCTAAACTGAAAATGTGCAGTTCGCACGAATGCCTCCTTTATGGAGTTTTAACTGAAAAATTAGTGGTGGACGCTGCGGGGATCGAACCTGCGGCCTCTACAGTGTGAATGTAGCGCTCTACCGCTGAGCTAAGCGTCCAAGACGGTTATTGCTATCATAAAAAGACGAAATTTAGAAGCTTAAACTCTATCGCTTAATTCTCTCGACGCGCAATATCTTCGAGCATGCGTTATCTCGCCGTTATTGCCGATTCACGTTATCTTATTGAATTTTCATCGATTAAATACTCCGCCGCTTACCGCGTTTTCTCGAAGTTTTCGACGATAGAACGCGTCCAAAGTTTCGTTTTCTCTATTTCCGACGGTTTAAAAATACCGATAAAAACGCATATGACGCTTTTCTTAAAAAAGTTGCGTTTTTTAGACGTTGTTATATTTTGTTTAACGAAAGCGGAGAAAGAAATTATCATCTTCGTCGCAATGATTGTAACGGCGGATATTTTAGGGAATTAATATATGGTTATAATAAGGTCGGCGTTTTTTAACGCCATATTTTTTGGCTCGATATTTATCGCGTTAGTCTTAGGTTATCCGCTTATATTTACTAAACCCGAGCGAATTTTTGTTTTTTGGCGTTATCTCTCTATTTTGCTCGCCGCTATCTGCGATAAAATCGGCGGAATAAAGTATGTCGTCGAAAACGAAAACAACATTCTAAAAGAGCCGGCGATATATGCGATTCGCCATGAATCCACGTGGGAAACGTTGATTTTGATAAGCAAATTCAAAAAACCGGTCTTCGTTCTTAAGGAGGAATTGCTCAATATTCCACTGTTCG